>JAMCPQ010000013.1:0-11540 GCA_023379825.1 Thermoplasmatota archaeon
GCCAGGTGTTCCTTTGTGAGCTTCACAGGCGGAATGTCTATGAGTGCCTTGCCAGATATGACCGGATCTGATGTTTCATAGCTGGGCCCTTCCACGTCATACAGCACTCCAATCGGAATCTTCTCGCCCCACTCCTGAGCCAGTGTGTATGCTTTCTGGAAATTCTTTGTGTCCGTTTCTGGTTTATAGACCTTCTTCCTGAAGTAGTCGTATGTGTTGATTTTGTTGTATGTTACACATGGGCTGAAAACATCAATGAAACTGAACCCTTTGTGCTGTATCCCTTTCTTTATCACTTCCTTCAGATGAAGTGCATCTCCTGAAAAGGCCCTTGCAACGAAGGTTGCCCCTGCGGTAAGTGCTATTGTTAAGGGATTAAGTGGCTTCTCTATGTTTCCGTCTGGTGTTGATTTAGTCTTCATTCCGATTTCGGTTGTTGGTGAGGCCTGTCCTGTTGTCAGACCAAATATCTGGTTATCTGAAACAATGTATGTTATGTCCACATTTCTCTTTGCGGTATGGTAGAAGTGCTGTGTTCCCTCGAAAAATCCATCTCCGTCTCCACCATATCCAATGACTGTCAGCTTCGGGTTTGCCCACTTTATTGCTGAAGCAACCGGAAGCAGCCTTCCATGAAGACCATGGAAACCGTACAGGTTTATGAACTCAGGCATATTGCTTGAGCATCCTATCCCTGATGTTATAACAGAATCCTTTGGCTCGATTCCCAGTTCAGCCAGTGCACCGCTAATGGCGGAAAGCTGTGCAAAATTTCCGCATCCTGGGCACCAGTCAGGTTTCACTTTTCCTTTATAATCTGCAATTGTAACCATTTCATTCACCTCTTCAATACTGCCTCTATCTCATCTGCGAGAGCGCCGGGATAGAAGCTCTCTCCGTCATACTTTGTGATAAGCTCCGTCTTGACCAGAAATTCAGATCTGAGCAGCTTATTCATCTGGCCAGTATAATTGTTCTCAACAACAACGATCTTCTTCTTTCCCGAGAGAAGTTTCCCTATGTCAGGATTCAGTGGATACGGACGATTTATCTCAACTACACCAACCTTGTGGCCTCTTTCTCTGAGTATATCCACAGCCTCTTCAACAGATCCCTGTGTTCCTCCCCACTGAACCACAGCATACTCTGCGTCATCGTATCTGTATGTTGGAGTTGGTGGCATCGATTTTATGTATGCATCAAGCTTCTTCATCCTCTTCTTCATGGACTCGACCCTTAGTGTCGGGTCAGTAACTGCGTCACTCACAACATCACCGTATTCATTGTGCTCATCGGAGTCTTCGTTATGAGTCAGACCGGCAGTACCTGGGAATGCCCTGTATGATATTCCATCCTTTGTATACTCGTATCGTTTGTAATCTTTCATGCCAGGTTCTGCTATCTTTCCTCTGTCTATCTTGAATTCAAGGTCCAGATTCTCAACAGTTTCATAGTGCTCCGCAACATAGAGATCTGACATTACAATTACAGGTGTCTGGTATTTTTCCGCCAGGTTGAATGCCTCCCTCGTCAGGTAAAAAACATCCTCAACGTTCCTCGGTGCCAGGACAATTCTCTGGAAATCACCCTGAGATGCACCAAGAACAAGGTTCAGGTCTCCCTGCTCAGTCTTGGTGGGAAGTCCAGTGGATGGGCCAGCTCTCTGGGATTCATATACTACAAGTGGAACCTCCATCATTCCAGCCATTCCCAGCGCCTCAACCATGAGTGAGAAACCTCCTCCTGAAGACCCGGTCATGGCCCTGACCCCTGCATAATTGGCACCTATTGCCATATTGATTGCCGATATCTCATCCTCCGGTATCTTGACAAATATGCCAAAGTCCTTCTGATGAGCTGCTAGATAGTGAAGGGCAGAAGAGGCGGGAGTCATTGGATAGCCGACATACATCTTGAGACCGGCGTTCACTGCCCCAAGACCCAGTGTTTCTCCTCCGCTCATCAGATAATATTTCTTGTTTGAAGTTTTCAGTTTAATCGGCAGTTTTTTGAAGTTAGCCTTATAAAACTCATATCCCTCTCTTGCGGCATTTACATTCTGTTCTGCCACTTCCCCCTTGTTTCCGAACTGATCCCTTATCACTCCTGCCAGGGTTTCAAAATCAATTCCTATTGAGGCCATTGTCGCTCCAATAGCAACTGTGTTTTTCATAAGGGCATTCTTGCTGTGTTTGGAAGCAATTTCGTTCAGGGGCATCTCAACATAGTCAAGGTCATACTTCTGAAAATTAGTGAGCCCTTTGTCAAATATTGCAACCCCTTCTTTTGTAAGTGGTGATGCCCCGCCTTCGTTTATTGATGGATTTGTATGCCTTTCAAGCGCATCCTTGTTCAGCGCTATAAGAACATCAAGACCGTCACCCTGAGACCTTACCTTTCTGTCACTGGCCCTTATCTGATACCAGCTCTGTCCACCCCTTATGATGCTCTGATAATAATTGTATGTGTTTACATGGAGGCCCATTCTTGTGAAAGTCTTTGCTATAATGAGGCCAGCTGACTGCACACCGTCTCCGGCTGCCCCTCCGACCCTAATAACTACCTCGTCAGTTTTCATAATATATCGCTACTGTATTTCCCAAGTCTATTAAGCATTTTTTCTTGGTGTCAGATAAATCATATTGATTGACTTCACCGGGTTCAGGTTTATAGATTTCATAATGAATTAATATCCTTCAGAAATATCCATGTATGTCTAGAAAAGAGCATGATGTTATCGGGGAAGTGGAAATAGCCGATCAGTATTATTATGGAATAAACACTCTAAGGGCGCTGGATAACTTTCAAATAACAGGAGAGACAGCGGACTCTGACCACATTGAATCTATAACCGCAATCAAGATGGCAGCTGCCATTGCCAACAACAAGGGAGGCTGGCTCCCCAAGGATAAGGCAGATGCGATTGTTTCTGCCTGCAGGGAAATTCTGGATGGGAAACATCACGATCAATTTGTAATAGACAAGTTTCAGGCCGGAGCGGGCACATCATACAACATGAATGCCAATGAGGTAATTGCAAACCTGGCACTTGAGCATGCAGGGAAAAAGAAGGGCGACTACTCCTACATACATCCTAATGATCATGTTAACATGAGCCAGTCCACCAATGATGTCTATCCAACACTCATAAGGGTTGTCTCATACAGAAAGGGGAAAAGAGTGATTGAGGAGCTTGATCTTCTCATAAAAAGCATGCAGAAGAAATCAAAGGAATTCCAGCATGTTATCAAGACAGGCAGAACACATCTGCAGGATGCAGCTCCAGTTACATTCGGCCTTGAGATATCCGCCTGGGCATACACACTGGAAAAGGGCAGGAAAGCTCTGGAGCAGGCGCTGGACTACATTCTGGAGCTGAACATTGGTGGCACTGCCGTTGGAACCGGTATAAACACCTCGCCTGGATATCAGGATTCCGTTGTTGAGGAAATAGCAAAGATTACAGGTCACAGATTCAGAAAGAGCAGCAATCTTCCCGGGATTATGGAATTCATGTCCGATTTTTCCAGACTCATGGGAGCAGTGACCGACATTGCCCTTGACATAACAAAGATATCCAATGACATTAGGTTGCTCTATTCCGGACCAGGTGCCGGAATACACGAGATCAGGATCCCTGCAGTACAGCAGGGCTCATCTATTATGCCTGGAAAGATAAATCCGTCTATCGCTGAATCGATGAACATGATCTGCCATGCAATAATGGGTGCCCAGCATGCCCTAAACGTATCAGTACAGGCAGGCCAGCTTGAACTCAATGTGATGATGCCACACATTGATTTTGAACTGACCAGATCCGAGGATCTATTGAGCAATGGAATGAGGATGTTCAGGACGAAACTCATAGACGGGCTTGAAGCAGATGAGAAGGTATGCAGGGAACACCTCAGCAGAAGCTTCGGATCCGCCGCCCTCATGAACCCTTACCTTGGATATGACACTGTTGCCAAGATTGTTAAGGAAGCTGTGGAGACCGGGAAGTCGATCAAGGAACTGGCACTGAAAACCGGAAAACTTGATGAAAAGAAGTTTGATGAGATAATGGCTTCAGGAATTCCAAAATAGGGCTGATGATGAAGATCTACTTTGAGTCCTATGGATGCACCCTGAACAAATCTGAGGCCGGACTCTATGTGAACAGCCTCCTGAAGGACGGTTCAACATTAGTTGATAACCCTGCTGATGCCGATCTCAGTGTTATATCCACATGCGTTGTTATCAAACACACTGAGAACAGGATGCTTTCACGGATTCAGGAACTGTCCTCAAAATCAAAGGTCAGGGTAATGGGTTGCCTTCCTCCGGTGAGCGCCGGAACCCTTGAGTCAGATTCTATTGAGGTACTTCATCCCCGTGAGATGCGTGCTTTCTATTATGGAGCCCTGGATGACATTGAAATAAGGGAACCGTCCATTTTTGACGGGATACCAATAAATCAGGGATGCACTGGAAACTGCAACTTCTGCATTTCAAGGGTTGCAAGAGGGAAACTCATTTCCAGACCGGTGAGCAAAATTGCAAGCCAGGTAAGAATGCAGATTGAAAGGGGCATAGGTGAGGTCAGAATAAGCTCACTTGACACAGCTGCATACGGGAAAGATACCGGGGTGAGGCTGCCGAACCTCATAAGAGAGATATGCTCCATTGAAGGTGATTTCATGCTCAGAGTTGGTATGATGGAGCCCAGAAACACATTTGAAATCGTTGATGATCTGCTGAATTCCTATTCAGATCCAAAGGTATTCAGGTTCCTTCATCTGCCGGTACAGAGCGGCGATGATAGAATACTTGAGTCCATGAACAGGGAATATAAACTGGATGAGTTCCTTAAGATAACAGAAAAATTCAGAAATTCATACCCTGATGGTACCTTATCAACAGACATAATTTCAGGATATCCAGAGGATGATGAGGAAAGCTTCCAGAATACTCTGAATATGCTTGAAAGAACAAAGCCAGAGATCGTGAATATTACAAGATTTTCCCCCAGGCAGTACACGAAGGATTTTATCAGAAAGGTACCTGATTCAGGCAAAGTGAAAAGATGGACCGCAGAATACACTGAAATGCACAGAAACATCATAAAAGAGAGGATGGAGAATCTTATTGGGCGAACCGAGAGCATATTTCTCACTGAAAGGGTGAAAGATGGGACTACGATGGGAAGGGACCAGTCCTACAGGGCGGTTGTCGTTCCTGGAGAACACCCATTATATTCGAGAATTGATGTTGAGCTTGTTGATCACGGGGGAACCTATCTGATAGGAAAACCTTTAATTTAGCTGATCAACAGCCACTATTTCGTCCATCACATACCTGGGTGATTTCTTGATGCCAAATACCATCTGGAATTCCTGGGGCGTAAGGACGGGCATACTGAACTTATCCTCCTCATCAATAGGCACCCTTGGGCAACCGGTAAATACTACTGCATCGCACATCATATTCTCGAAATCGGAAGGTTTGGCCTCGTTTGCCACTATGAGGACCGGTTCTATACCCATGGCCCTGGCCTGTGCCATTATGGTCTCTGCCAGACGCATCCTGTACTGCCCTATCTTGGAATCAACCACAACCAGAACTCTTCTGGCATCTCTAGCCTGGAATATTCTGGCGTATCTCCTCCTGAGAAATCTGTCCGTTTCACCGCTGATATCTTCAATTCCTCTGAGGTTCAGGTCAAGTATGAACACCGGTTTATCCGATGACAGCTGTGTTCCGATACCATGAAACTTTCCAGTGCTCACCACCAGATAGCAGTCGACCTGTCCTGATATGGAATGGGCAGCGCTGAAATTACAGCCGAGAACCTGTCCGGGGTACTTCATCCTTCTGTCCTGCTTGCCAATGACAGTTCTGAATCCAAGCCTTTCCAGCTGTCTCTGAACCTCATACATCATGTCCAGATACTGTATTGAGCACAGAAGCCCTATATTTGTGTAACCTTTCTCCTTGAGAATACCATAAGCTGAGTCCGGGATCTCCGGAAACTTCTCTATCCTCTTTTCTATGAAGATTACCGGTTTGGGATACTCTATATTGGGGATCTCTGAATGGCCAAGCTGCACAATGTAATCCACACCATCGTACACCTCCCTGCTTCCAATGTCACAGGCCCCATAGAAGGCCTCTGAAGTCACTATTACACTGAAATGCTTCGACAGTTCAGTGAAGTATGAGAACACATCAGGTTTCAGGCCATCCGGCAGCTGAAGAAGAATCCTCTTCCCCCCATTCTTGGAAATTTCCTCTATTGCACTGCTGAGATCAAGTTTCAATGCTGGCTCATCACTTTTAAGAATTTAACCGATTCTAAATAAATGAAGCTGAATCCCGGTAAATTATCTCACCTTCTCTCATTACAGCTGAAACCATCCGTGAACCATATCTGTATGGTATCTCCCTGTAATCTGAAGCATTCAGTATTATGATATCCGCAGATTTTCCAGGCTCAATGGAGCCCCTGTTATTCGACTCCCCCAGAGAGAATGCGCCATTTATGGTGGAAGCTGAAATGGCTGCCTCAATGGAGATTCCACAATATCTCACTGCAAGATAAATTGCAAAGAGCATGCTGGTATTTCCAGACACCGGGGAGCAGTCTGTTGATATGGAAAATGGAACCCCGTTCTCATAGAAAAAGTGCATGTCCGGATACTTGCCATCTCTTATATTGAATGCCGTTATTGGAAGGAAATTTGCAACTGCCCCGGATGACTTTATCTTTTCCATTCCGGTATTGTCGGTCTCCAGAAGATGATCCACTGATTTTATACTGTGACCGTCAAGAAGGCTGAGGCACCCTATGTTTGCAAGCTCGTCAGCATGCAGCCTTAAGTCGAACCCCATTGATGATGCTGCTCTGAAGAACCTCTCGGTGGAATCCTTTGAAAATGCACCCCTGTCACAGAATGAGTCTGCAAACCGGGCCTTCCCCCTGAACATGGGGAGCATTCTGTCAAGTACCATCTCCACATATGATGATTCAGTCATTCCTTTCGGAATTGCATGAAGGGGGAGGAACGTCTTGGAAACGCCCATTATCCCTGTGGATGAGATTCGGTCCATAACACGTAACATCTTCAACTCGCTTTGTGTGTCAAGGCCGTATCCAGTCTTCATCTCCATGAACGTTGTTCCTGTGGATACTGCATCCCTGACTCTGTCCAGACTCTGCCTGAAAATGGTATCCTCGTCAGCATTCCTTGTATCCTGAACCGTTCTGTATATTCCATTTCCTGAGTTGAGAATCTCAAGATAACTCTTACCCTGAAGCTTCTGATAGAACTCATCGTGCCGTGAACCTGCGTAAACTATATGAGTGTGTGAATCCACAAATCCCGGCATCACAACCCTTCCTGAAGCATCAATTACCTCAGGTTTTGCAGAGGATATAAATGAATCAAGTCGGCTGTCAGGAATTATCTCTTTTATCCTGCCTCCATCTATCACAACGGAGACTCCGTGCTTGAGGGAAATAGACTCCATGGCCTTTCCGGAAAGAGGTTTCCAGCCTGTACCTTCCAGTGTAAGGATCTGTGAAGCACCCTTTATGACCTTAATGGACATATGTATTCTTCATGCGCACAGGAGTTAATCACTTTTAGCTTTTTTATCATAAGAAAAGAGAGCCGAAAATAATGAAGAGAAAGAATCCGGCGGCAACTGGAATGAGAAACGGGACCCTGTATACCAGGAAAACACTAACCGCTGTTCTCCTCTTCATAAATGCATTCCCAACGGCATTCTCAGCTTCTTTGCTGTATGGTATCCTGAAACCCTTCGCCCCAAATTTCCCATAGGCAGCAGAAATATGAAAAAATTCTGCAAGAAGGAAAACCAGCGATGCTAAAACTATGTAGAACAGTATGAAGATTCCGTTTGCTATGAGGCCATTAAGTCCTGCGACTCCTCTGATCAGAGATATATTAACACCGGTGAAGGAGAAAATTAATGATATTATGGCCTTTGTATCACCTATCCCGAACAGCCTCTGCTGGAACCCAGTGAGAAAGATTACAGATATGATGAGGAATTCGAAGCCATAAATGGGAAAGGAGCTCATTGTTATAACAATGAAAGCAGCTATGAACATCAACAATCCTGAAATGAGATAGGCATAACCTGAAGGCCTCAGAAAAGAGAGTATAAATGATGCAATGGCGAGTATAATGAAGAATATCGGGCTGGAAATCAAGATGTTGATCACCACTCCTGCCGTCATTATGGGGACAAACAGAAATGGGTTTACTGACCTTTTCCTTGAATCCCTGACTGCTCCAAATATAAGTGTAACAGCAGAAATCAGGATCAGGGAGATGACAGCAAATGACCCTATTTCCTGGGACACCATTTCACAGGCGACCGTCCAGATGAAGGAATGCCTTGAGAACCGCTGAATAGTCCAGGTTTCCAAGGCCAAGCAGCATGGCCGACCTGTATATGCTGTTAGAGACTGAGGATATTGGCATTGACAGTCCTGGTTCCGCTGCCATATCCTCCAATCCCCTCATGGATTTGGTGAGGTCCCTCAGTGTTGTTCCCGGAAGAAATTCAGCTTTCATTATTGTATCTTTTTTCATGTTGAGAATCTCCGAATAACATGGCCCCTGAGAGAGAATTTCCATAGCCTTCTCTCTCTGAATGCCCAGTCTTTCTGCAGCAACAAATGATTCCAGTGAGGACGCCAGAATTGTCGCAGCAAGCTGATCAGCAATCAGTTTCATCTTCACAGAACCATGTGGTGACGCTAAAAAATGTTTCTGCGATGAATACGCATCAATTATTTCTGAAACCTTTCCATACACTGCCTGATCCCCGGATACCAGTGAAGTTATCCTCGCATCCATAGCTGCCTTAACGTCACCCAGCATTGTGGCCTCCAGATAGTTCACCGCTGCTTCAGAGCACCTGAGGGATAACTCTGCTGCCAGTGGTATGGATGTTGTGCTGAGATTCACAACAATTGAGTTGGCCCTTATGGTGGAAAAAAGCCCCCTTTCTCCCATAAAGAAAGAAAGACAGGCGCTGTCACCGGAAAGGCAGACAAAAATTATATCACATGCTGAGGCTAGCCTGTAAGGCTCATCGTAAAATTTTATCCCGGGAAAAAGAACAGACTTCTCGGAATTCCTGTTGTAGATTCCATCAACCTGAAATTTTCTCGAGATGTTCCTCAAAACAGGAATCCCCATCCTTCCAAGCCCTGCAAAACCAATCTTAGCCATTATATCACAACCTCTGAATGCTCATTACAGGAGTGCCTGTGTCCTGGTAGGCACACTGTATTGAGCCGTATCCGATGGATCTGTTTTCCAGGTAGTTGCGCACAGTATTCAGGGCGATCTCCGGACGATTGTTCTCCTGGCTTATGTGCGTGAGTATGATATCGGAATCAATCTTGGCCATTTTGCTGATGGCCTCGGCGGACTGTTCGTTGGAGAGATGCCCGGAGTCACTCATTATTCTCCTCTTCAGAGGGAACGGGTAGGAACCCGTCTTCAGCATCTCCAGGTCATGGTTCGCCTCAAATGCAAGAATATCGCTATCTCTGGACTGTTTCAGGAGTTCTTCCGAAACCTGGCCAAGATCAGATACAACAGATATTTTCCTGCCGCCACTCCTGACAACGTATGCCACCGGTTCTGATGCATCATGAGATACATCCACTGCTGTCACATGGAAATTGCCTATGGCCAGTTCGTTCCTGATTCTGTAACCGGATTCAATACCCATTGCCTCAAGAGTTCCCTTCCTGCTGTAAAGATCTATATTCCTTTTGTTTAGGAGTGACTTTGCACCTTTGCAGTGATCACTGTGTTCATGGCTTATGAAAAGAGCAGTCTCGTCGAACTTGACATCGATTCCATCCATGAAGGATGAGAACCTCTTTACAGATATTCCAAAATCCAGAATAATGAGGCTGGATGAATCCCATATGACAGTGCAGTTCCCCTTACTGCCGCTAGAAATCATCCTGAAGAATATGGAATCCATAAGTGGAGAGATTATGGAAATATCTTAATGTTGCCATCAGTTCAGGTGGGCTTGCTGATTACCTCGAACTTGCGTTCGTTCCTGAGGAATGCATAAAGGCCCCAGACACCTCCGATTGTTTCCAGAGGGCCGATTATGAAGAAGAACATCGGCACCATAATGAGTGCCTTCTTCCAGAACGGCGTCTTCTCCTTTGACACCTGGTGATTGATATGCAGGCCGTTCCAGTAGAACCATATCCAGAAACTGAATGTGAATGCCCACATCACTCCCATTGGAGGAGTGATGATCTCAAATGTTATCACATGCAGGTGCTGCAGAATCATAACACCAAGAATTACATTCTGTGTGATCATACTGCTCCAGAAGAGAACTGAATATATGAGCAGCAGACGGTATTTCCATGGAAGAGGGCCGTAAATGCCAAGGTTTGTAAGGTCAACGAGCCATCTTCTTCTCTGCTTCAGCATATCCCTTACACTGGAGGGAGATGCTCCGTAGGTGAATGCAGGAAGGAATGATGATTTTCCCGGGTATTTGCTGGAAAATCTGAGACCAAAACAGCTGTCGTCTGATATTGGCCTAGTGCCATTGTCCCACCCTATCTCACTCTCGACGTCCCCCCTCACAAGAAGATTCTCTCCGTGCAGCCCAACAAGTGGTGTTTTGAGCAGTGCAGTGAAGAAGTAGAATCTTGTCATGTCATCCGTAGGCCTCATTGAATCTGCAAATTTTGCAATGATTGAATTTGAATTGTCATGCGGGAATGCCAGAACACCCTGTGCCAGAAGATACTTGTTCCCCTTGAATTTTATGTGCTCAGCTATTGCAGCTATAGTATCGGAACCCACTGAAGCATCATCGTCAAGATGGAAAAGCCATGTGTCCTTACTCATCTCTCCCTTCCCGATGTGATATTCCAGTGCATACTGGAGTGCTCTTGATTTGTTCAGGGACTTCATTTTCGTCTCATAGGACGATGGCACAACTATAAGGTTAACGTTCTTCCCCTCGTACCGCTCCCTGATCTGCTCAATTCCCTCCGACCAGTCCTCAGTGACAAGGTCAACTCTCCAGTTATCAAGATTTCTGGGAGCGAATTTCAAAATTGAGTCAACGACCCTGTACAGTGCGGGAAGATTCGAGATCTTCGCAATTGTTGGAATTTCAAATATGACCTTTCTGTCGATCCTTCCAGTGAATTTTGAAATTCTCATGCTGTGGGAGCTCAGTGCACCTACAAATGACATTATGATTATTGGCATCCCGAATGACCATGAGAGCGTTGCATAGATGCTGAAAGGTGTCCAGACATTGCTGAAGTTAACTATGGCCAGATATATGACCGAAAAGAATATTGCAACAAGAACCCAGAGACTTACCCCCAGTCGTGGACCAAGTTCTCTTTCCCCTGTGTTCCATTTCATATGATAGCTGGTTAATAGTAACTTGGATAAAATATCATGTGTTGTCTGACATCAGGTGAAATATTCATTCATGGATTAGGATTTTAAAGGGAAAAT
>JAMCPQ010000013.1:12136-17285 GCA_023379825.1 Thermoplasmatota archaeon
TCTCCGCCAGTTGTCTTTACAACAGAGTTATCTGGCCCCGGGATGTATGAGTAGGTTCCATTGGGGACATGCGTAATGATCTGGCCTGATGTTGAGCTTAAGTTGCTTCCGTCTGTATTTACCCACCATTTCTCACCGTTCACAAGACCTGTCTCGTTGAATATCACCGGGTATTCCCCTTCATACAGATGCACATCTTCACCGGGCCTGAGGTCAATGTTAAATGAATATTTCATCAGAGAGTCATTTATTATTCTGACACTGTAGTTCCCGGGACCCAGGGTCAGATTAACCTGCCCTCCGATGTAATCATGAGGCGTGCCGTTTATCATTATTATTCCCTTATTGAAAGGGCTGCTTACTTTCAGTATGGAAATGTTTGATGAATAATATACAACCCCTGTGGTCTCTGTGCCGTTTACAATTTTCTCATAAATTGTTCCGTTGTTATTATAGTAATATGCCTCTGAAAGTGCATTGGATATTGTTTCTCCTGTATCAAGCCCGTAATTTATGGCATTTGTTATTTCCTGAAAATTATGCCCGTTCCAGAACTGCAGCCTCATGGTGACGTTTGACAGGATATCTGTTGTGCTGGATCCTCCACCAGGTCCTCCCATTATAAGCTCTGCATCATAGCTATAACCCTTCGGGTCATTCATCTGTCCATTAACCACGAAATTGCTGTCCCTGACGTTTCCCTTTGCAAATTTGAAGATAACGTTATCGTATGTTACCCATCCTGAACCGTCATTGTATCTGAGCACAACTTCTGGAGAGCCTCCGGAAGTCAGAGTGCTGTTTGACATGAGTTCAATTTCAGCAGGTTCGGTAAGGTTAACAAAATTTCCGGGGAGGGATGCGTTGGCGATGTCATAATAAAGTGCACCTTCACTGGATGAAATGATGCTGCCATTCCCGGATACACTGGAGCTTGACATGGAGCCAAATGAAGTGGAGAAATTCCAGACATTGTCTATGAAATAGATATTGTTGTCGGAAGTGTTGAAGAAAGCAACATCCTGTACCCAGTAGACATAGGTGTTACCTGCGTAAAAGAACTTGAGGTTGAGATTCAGCTGGAAGGAGAGATTTTTACCCTGAGATCCGCTCACCTTTAGCTGATATATATTGATCTTTCCAAGGAATGAAGAAGATGAATATGAATATGAACCATTCGCAGAGACTCCGGCATCAGCAATGCCTATGGGGCTGGCTGAGCTTCCGAAGAATCCGGATTCAATTGAAGAGGCTTTTGTTTCCAGATTCTTATAACCGGAGAGTGTGTTTGGAGATTTTTCATTCTGGTTGCTCTGAATCGTTCCTGGGACCGAAAGGGATGAGGATAGAATAACAATTGCGATCAGAATTGACACTGCTGTTGCAGTCAGTGCCTTTCTTTTCCTCATCATGATCCTTATTAAGACGCGGGAGTTGCTCAATTACCCTCACTCTTCCTCTTTCCTTAACTCTTAATGAATCATCATATATGGGTAATATGGTACAAATATCTGACCTGGAAGTGAAATAGACAAATTCAGAAGAGTATTCTAACTTTCCAGGAACCTTTCTCCTGCATCACATCGTTCCTGATTCCACGGGATGTTATTTCAGCAGATGCATTCTCTGCGTCAGAATACTTTGCAAAGCTCAGATAAACTGAATCAAGGCCAAATTCCGGCATAACAGACTGGTTAGCAAGTATGTCCTCCAGTTTCTGCATAACACTTGAGAACTCAGCCTCACCGATTCTCATCTTCCCTGATTTTATGCGCTGAATCCCGGCTTCTATAATCCCGGATGAGGTTATCCTGTTTACCCTCCTTCTTATTCTGCTCTGTGAACCCGCAAAGCTGGATGCCACAATTGCTATGCCGGCAACCAGAACTATGAAGGAATAATCATGATTGAGAGTGTAGAGGAGGGCCCCGACCAGCAGCAATATGAGCCCTGCCACCATCCTGTATGGAGTCATTTATGCAAAGAGTAGCCCAATTATACGAATTAAAGTTTTCTTCAGGAGACATCACCTGATCAGAATGTCATGATCTTCTCACGAATAGAGGGATTCTCAGATCAGAACTGATCCACTGTTTCCCTTCAATCTCAACATTTCCGGGATAGGAGACCCATTTCCCTTCCGGAAGGTACAGGTCCCTTTCTCTCACTGACTCATGAATCTGCGGAGCAACCAGAATTTTCCTGCCCAGCATATACTGGTCATCTATCATGAAGGTGTCCTCATCCTGTGGAAAATTATAGAAAAGCGGTCTGACCATGGGATGACCGTGCAGATGTGCTTCCCTGGCTGAATTAATTAACTGATCCATGAAATGGTATCTTGTTTCAATAGCCATCTTCAAACGTTCCCTGTAAAAAGATGGCAGCCTGTAGAGTTCCTGATCGTTTCCTGCCTTTATCTTGTGGTTCCTGTAGAGAGGGAAAAGTACAGCCATTTCATAATATCTGCACAGCAGTTCACTGTCGGTTTCTCCCCAGAACCCGCCCAGATCGCATCCGGTATATGGCATTCCGGAAAGACCCAGGTTGAGAACCATGGATAGCTGAGTCTTCAGGTCCTCATATGATGCTTTGTTGTCTCCAGTCCATATTGCCGCATATTTCTGGCATCCTGCATACGCTGATCTTGTAAGAATGAATGGCTTTTCTACCTTCTTCCTCATTGCCTCATATGTGGCCATGCACTGAAAATAGGGAAACAGGTTGTGAACCTGGCTATCTTCTATCTTTGTACCGTTATCCATAATGTGAATGGCCTCTGGATCCATATTTCCTCCGCGAGATCCGTACCTGGAGTCCTTCCTTGTAGAGGGTTCATTCATATCCAGCCATATTCCTCTGAAGCCGTTTTCCAGAAATTTTTCCATCATTTCTGACCATTTCTCCCTTGCATTTTCCCTGATGAAATCTGGAAATGCCACCTCACCTGGCCATACGTAGTCTGTGTATATGGAAGATTCCTTATCTTCTATATAGTCGCCGATAAACTCTCTGAATATCTCGTAATTCTGGTCAACCTTTACACCTGGGTCAATTATGGGAATCACTTCCACACCAATGGACCTCATTTCACTGACCATTCCCTTCATATCCGGGAATTTCCTGCTGTCTACTGTGAAAATTCGATATCCGTCCATGTAGTCGATGTCCAGATAGACAGCAGAAATGGGAAATTCCTTCCTGTAATTTCTAACAACATCTTCAACTGAACCCCTTGGAAAATATGACCATCTTGAAATCTGATGTCCGAGGGCCCATTCTGGAATTTCGAAAGGTTTCCCTGTGAGGGATGTGTACCATTCCAGTATATCCTCCGGTGTCTTCCCTTCGTGGATGTAAAATTCAAGATTCTTGACACTGGCAGTTATCTTCACTCTGTCATATTCTTCAGTGCCAAAGTCGAAATCGCATTTTCCAAAAGTGTTGACAAAGACACCTGTGCATTTAGAAGTGTTTGCCATTAAGAATACAGGAAATGCTGAATATATGGTATCCCTCAGGTCGTTATAATCCCAGGATGTTGAGGTAATTGTGCTGAATTTTGTTCGATTGCGCCTCATTCTTATGGGTGCTTCCCCGAGGCCGTATATGTTGTCATTTTCGTTGAGGTTAATGCGTATTATAATCCTGTCCCCATTCTGCTCGCAAGAAATCTTTCTTCCGTTCAGGTCGAAAATACCTGTGCCTTCACCCACCATATCCCTGTTGCGACTTTCATCCTTGTACGATAGGAGTCCGGTGAGAATTCCGGATGAAATTTCCAGATCATTTTCACCCCTATAATAAAACAGATGCATAGTACGACAATGAATACACTATGAATAAGGATTTCACAGATGATTTAAAATTGACATTAAAGGTGGAACTAACACTGTTAAGGTTCATTTTGCATAAGGATGGATCACAAAGCGGCCAATTTTAATACCGGTATACATTATTACAGAGCCAGCATAGTAAAGATACATCCATAGAAAAGTCACAGCTACTCCCAGAAGCCATCTCAGCTTTATCTGTCCTGAATAAAGCATCACAGCCAGAATGAGAACTGCAAAAACCATAATTGCACGGTTTGCACTTTTAACTATCTTTTCATCTTCAGGTCGGAGAACAGGACGGATATAAAATCTGCCAACACCGTAGCATTTATCGCATATGTCATTGCTCATGCCTTTGAACCCGCTTCCGTGGCATTCCTGGCATTCCATCCAGTTTTTCAACAGATAGCCATTGAAGTTGGAGAATAAATACTTATGCCAAATGACGCATACTGAAATTGAGAAATCCGGTAATGTCGGATCAGTTCTCAGCTTGAGGTAAAAGTATTGTCGGGTGAAGATTCAGGGTCCAGAGTTACTCAGCATATGGCAAATGAGAGGACATATCTTGCCTGGGTAAGGACTGGCATCTCCATTATTGCCCTGGGTTTTGTTGTATCAAAATTTGGAATAATAATCAGGGAACTTGTGCCCAATTCTCCTCAGACCAGCAGTCATCTTTCTACCATTGTTGGCGTTTTTCTGGTTGTGGCGGGTGGTTTCATGCAGCTTCTTGCACTGAGAAGCTTTGTACGTAACAGAAGAAGCATAGAGAAAGGGGATTTTTCTGCTCCTAGATGGCTTGAGATATCGGCAGGTGCTGTCACTTTTGCTGTCGCCATTATACTTGTTGTATATCTGCTGATATCAGTGTAAAATTCCGGTGAGAACAACTTTTAGCTGGGTGTCTTCACATTCTTACTATGCTTTCAGGAGTGCAGTCAGAAGTTAATTGTACCTGGAACCATGCTTTCCATCCTCTTGCATAACAATCTAACATTCCAGGCCGTCGACAATATTGAAGTGCCCATGTTCAGCTTATTAACCGGCTTTTCAGTCAGCTTTTGTCCTTTCTCAGTTCCTCCCTGAATCTTAACAGATCCCTGGGTTTTACCTGCAATATAAAACTGCCCACGTAGTTACATTCGTTGCATCTGTATACTTCACCAGTAATACCACCAGCAGTCCAGCTTATCTGGGTCGAACCGCACTTCGGGCAGACAGTTATCTCTTCCATCTGGATTTGAAACCCAATTGTGTGTCTTAATCCTTTCCTTTTCATTTCGGTTTACTATCTTAAATTTCAGTTATCT
>JAMCPQ010000014.1 GCA_023379825.1 Thermoplasmatota archaeon
CCGTCCAGTTCACCAACGAAGTGCTGGGCATCAGCAGCAGATCCGCCATTCCCGAAGGTTATCAGCTTACCTCCCCGTTTGAAGCGGGAAAGCATTTCATTTGCAATGAATCTGATCTTCTCTATGTCGATTGCTTTTCTGGCAGATACCCCCTTTTCAATGTATTCGTCCAGACCTATTTTCATTGGCAAAATATAGCGAAGTCTCTATTTATGATTATCCTTAGCGGATACCTTTTCCCAGTTTTCAATATCCCCTTTGATCGTAACAAACATTGGGTTAGGGAGGGGAATTCTTACATATTCGAGCGATCTGAGCTTAACAGGATCCCTGATTGCAAGCTTACTTCTCAGATGATTCATCTCATATGATAGCTGTCCCTGCGTAACATGGATCCGGAGGCTTGTGTCCACCTTCTCATTAACGACCTTTGACGGATTGAATGAATATCCAAGAGCCAGCGACGCCTTATAAAGATAGAAAATATAGGTATTGATAGCCCCGATCGGGTCAGATGATTCACGGAACCTTATGAGCTGTGGATGATTTCTGTAGCCTACTGTATTTCCCTCAAGTACCTTCCTTGCAAGAAGCGATTCACGCCAGCATGCAGTTATCCCGCGGCTGTCCAGATATGAGAAGTCAAGAGACCAGAGCCGCATGTTTTCCTGATATCAGTTCAATTCAGGTACATTATCTTTTGCCCTTGATGCCTCCATGTTTATAGGTTTGGAATAACAGATAAAATACCTCCAAGGAATAAGGTGCAGAATCTAAATGATGAGAGGTTTCACTAAGGAACATGTACGGCTTCTATCCTCCCTCTCCGTTCTGGAAGTTTTCAGGATGCTCGGGATATTTCTGGTGCTTCCTGTGTTCACCCTTTACGCGGATAAATTCACGTCATCTGGAATACTTATTGGCCTGGGGCTTGGGGCATATGGAATATCAATGGCCATATTTCAGATTCCAATGGGAAGGCTCTCTGACAGGTTTGGCAGAAAGCCGGTAATTGCGCTTGCCATGATTCCTTTTATAATTGGCAATCTGATCTCATGGCATCCCTTCAATATTTACGGACTCATAATCGGGAGATTCATTGCAGGTGCGGGCGCAATTACATCATCTTCCATGGCCCTTGCACAGGAGAGTGTTCCGGAGGGAAAAAGAACTGCTGCCATGGCATTTCTTGGAATACCAATAGGCCTGGCCTTCATAATCGGTATAATATTAGGGCCGCTAATTGGCCAGTATCTTGGATATTCAAGCATTTTCCTGATCTCTGCCATAACGGGCATCATAGGGCTCATACCTTTCCTACTTCTGAAAATTGAATCCCCAGCAAAGAGGATTCAATACATGAGGGGAAAGATCAGTATGGATTCCATTCTAATGGGTACCGTTGGGCTCATAACTTCACTTGTTCTTGTTTCGATCTTCTACTTTCTCCCTCTTTATTATGACTCAGTCTTCAGTTCCGGCTATGATATTCTGCTTCTGATTCCCCTGATTATTGGCGGGGTTATCGCCATAGGTTTATCTCCTGTGGCTGAAAGAGGCAGGCGCTTTATTTTCGCTGTACTTTCCGTAATTCTTATCATCGCTTCAATACCGGTAATTTTCCTCTCTCCAGAAACAAACGCAATAAAGATAGTTCTGATCTCCGGACTTCTTGTTTTCTTTGCCGGCTATTCCATAACAGAGATCGTTTTCACACCAATTATATCAACCAGAGTCTCAAGCACTGACTACGGCCTGAATATAGGTGTCTACAATATGATGCAGTTCTCAGGGCAATTCCTTGGAGGAGTGCTGGTGGGCTACATTATCGGCCTCAACTTCAGTTCAGCAGAGCTTGCCAGAAGCATCACTGTAACAGAGATTCTTTCTGTTTTTGCCCTCATAATCCTCCTTTATACAGGGTTTAAGATAAAGGCCTCATCCAGGCCGACTTCCGCATGATGCCATATATTTAATGCCAGTATTCAGATACCTTCAATGATATATTATGGCTACTGCATTCGGAGGTCCTGGAATTGAACCAAGATGGACACGGGGAGACAAGGAAGGCGTGGGTACTGCCTACAATTCATCAAGCAGGGTATGGTATACACTCTGGAGAGGGATTCTTACCGAAACATATTACCCGACAGTGGACAGGCCTCAGCTCAGGGATATGCAGTTTCTGATTACAGATGGCTCCAGCTTTTTTCATGAGGAGAAGAGGCACCTCATAGGAACTACCCAATTGAGAAGGTGTGGCATACCGGTCTACAGGATTACTCAGGAAGATCCAGAGAAAAGGTATTCCATAAAAAAGGAGATCATGTCAGATCCCCATATGGGTGTTGTGCTTCAGCATGTCCGGGTAATCAGAAGTCCGGATTACAAAGGGCCCCTGCACATCTACGTTCTCTGTGCGCCCCATCTCAATGTTGGCGGAAGCCATAACACCGGAAATGTGATTGAGGTAAACGGCAGAAAGATCCTTGAAGCTGAGAAAGACGGATATTATCTCAGCCTTGCCGCAAGCGTACCTTTCACCAGGTGCTCTACCGGATATGTAGGGTTCTCTGACGGGTGGACTGACATTCACTCCAACATGAAAATGACATACGAGTTTGACAGTGCACCGGATGGCAATATAGCACTTACAGGAGAGATCCCTGAGGGAACTGAGGAGTTTGTTCTTGCAGTATCTTTTGGAAATACACTGCATGCCTCTGTCACTAAGTTGCTTCAGAGCCTGAATGAAAATTTCAATAGCCTTAAGTCTCGTTTCGAGGAGGAGTGGGAAAGGGCTTTCTCAAAAATAAATGACCTTTCAGATGTTTCTTCTGATCATGGAGACCTGTTCCGTTCATCATATGCCGTGCTTATGACTCATGAGGATAAGACTTTTGAAGGGGCACTGATCGCATCCCTTTCCATTCCATGGGGTGAGGCAAGCTATGATGAGAACCGTGGCGGGTACCACCTGGTATGGCCAAGGGATATGTACAACAGTTCCACTGCTGTTATGGCATGTGGAAATACCGATCTTCCAACAAGGACGCTTATATATCTCTCAGTGGCCCAATCCCCAGATGGCGGATTCTCCCAGAATTTCTGGATCAACGGCGAACCCTACTGGAAGGGTATGCAGCTGGATGAGACCGCATTTCCGGTTATTCTGGCATGGAGAGTCCTCAATGAACTGGGAGAAATGAAGTTTGATCCAACTGAGATGGTTAAAAAGGCTGCCGCCTTTATCGTGAAACATGGACCGGCAACACAGGAGGAGAGATGGGAGGAGTGCGCAGGTTATTCACCATCAACACTTGCCTCCAATATTGCTGCCCTAATCTGCGCAGCTGACATAATTGAACGCTCAGGGGACAGAAAAAGTGCAACCTACCTGAAAGAATATGCAGATTTTCTTTACACGCACATTGAAACCTGGACAGTAACACATAATGGCACTCTTGTTCCCGGAATAAAGACGCATTTTGTCAGGATCCTTCCAGTTGACATAATGAATCCCAACGCATCGGAGGATCTGGAGACTGCATATGTGCAGCTGGCAAACATTAAACCCGGTGAACAGAATAGATTTCCCGCTAAGGAGATCGTAGACGGTGGATTTCTTGAACTGGTCAGATATGGCATTCTTGCCCCTGATGATCCCTTAATTGTGGATTCTGTCAAGGTAATTGACAGCGTTTTGAAAGTTAACACCCCGTCTGGTGTCACATACCACAGATACAACCACGATGGATATGGCCAGAGGGACGACTGCTCGGCATACAGCGGTTGGGGAACAGGCAGGGCTTGGCCTTTACTGACGGGAGAAATGGCCCACTATCTACTGGCTCTTGGAAAAGACGTTTCGGAACTTGAAAAGGCAATGGTGGCTTTTTCCGGAGACACAAAGCTGCTTCCAGAGCAGGTCTGGGACACTGCAGATATGGAAGAGAAGCACATGTACAAGGGTAAAGCCACTGGATCTGCAAGGCCACTGGCATGGGCGCATGCTGAATACCTGAAACTGCTTCGTTCCATGAAGGACGGCAAAGTGTATGATCTCCTTCCTCCAGTAAACTCAAGATACGCTGGCTCGACCAGAAAAATCAGGCCTTTAGAAATATGGAAGTTCAGCCGTATGCCCTCAACAGTGAAGAAAGGCCATAAATTCAGAATCCAGGCCTATGCAAGGTTCACACTTCACTGGACAAAGGATGGATGGAATAACACAATTGATACTGAGTCAACCGATGTCAGCATAGGCTTTAGCTACGTGGACATTGATACCGCAAAAATAGAAGGAGATGAAATAGTATTCACATTCCACTGGACTGATTCCGGCAACTGGGAAGGAAGGAATTTCAGCATCAGAGTTCGTCCTTAAGGATAGAAGTGGCCTCCGTGCCCAGGCCTGCATTACGTTCACACCTGCTAAAGTAACTTTTTTTTTACTTGTCTATTTAATTATTTTCTGGAAATTCAGATTCATGGCAGAAAAAAAAGTTAGTATGAAAGTATTCGGAATGACATGCGATGACTGTGTAAGAACAGTGTCTGAAGGCCTCAGATCCTCTGGTGCGAGAGATGTTTCAGTGGATCTCTCATCAGGAATGGCACATTTCATAATAGACGATGCACACACAGAACCGGAAAAACTTCTGACGATACCGGTATTCTCCGGAAATTCCCACTATAAAGGGCAGATAAGAAAGGTTGAGTAATTTGCCTGAGGAATATGACCTTGTAATTCTTGGTAGGGGTGCTGCAGCATTCTCAGCTGCAATTAAAGCCACAGAGCTGACATCCGGGCAGGCGAAGATTGCCATGATAGGGGTTGGTCCTCTGGGTGGAACATGTGTGAATGTTGGATGTGTGCCTTCTAAATACCTGGTTGAAGCGGCAAAATCAAAGGTTGAGGGAGAAAGGCAGACTTATCCTGGAATAATTAGAAATCGTGGTTCCCTGAAATTTGACCTTCTCATTGAATCGCTCCGTTCTGCTGTGGAATCGGAAAGGTTGGAAAAATATGAAAATGTCATTAAAAACTACCAGAATGTAAGGATATTTGATGGCAAAGCAGCTTTTACTGACCCATATACAGTTGAGGTAATCAACGGCAAAGACAGACAGGCAATCAGCGGGTTCAATTTTCTTCTTGCAACCGGCTCCTCACCGGTAGTTCCAAATATTCCTGGGCTTCCTGATGCTGGGTACCTGACAAGCAACGACATTTGGGGGATTGATGACCTTCCAGATAGGCTTGCTATAATAGGCGGAGGTTTCATAGCCCTGGAGCTGGGTCAGTCATTTCAGCGCCTGGGCTCTAAAGTCACAATAATAAAGGAACACAACTCAATCTCAAAGACAATTGATCCAGAATTTCAGCAGGCGATGATAAAAAGCCTGGAGGAAGATGGTGTGGAATTTCTGACAGGTACCTCCGTTCTTTCTGCAAAAAAATCGGTATCCGGAAAGATTCTTACATTATGGGCTGGAGGCAAGACACTGGACAGGGAATTCGATCGGATTCTTGTCTCAAGAGGAAGAAAACCTAATGTTTCAGGCTTGCACCTAGAAAAGGCCGGGATTGAATATTCGGAGAGGGGAGTAAAGGTTGACCAATACCTCATGACTTCGAACGATCGAATTTATGCGGCCGGGGATGTCGTTGACCAGGCCTATCAGCTTGAGACTCTGGCCGCCAGAGAAGGGTCCATTGCTGCTTCAAACATATACAACCCAGAGAAAATGAAGATTGAACTCAATTCAGTCCCATGGGCTATATTCACTGAGCCCCAGTTTGCATCTGTTGGGATCACAGAATCAATGGCAAAGAAAGAAGGTATAAAGTGCACATGCAGAACTCTTAGAATAGAGGATATTCCAAAGGGAAGAATCCTAAATGCCCACAATGGCCTTTTCAGAGTCATTGCCG
>JAMCPQ010000015.1 GCA_023379825.1 Thermoplasmatota archaeon
TTTAGGAATTTAAATATAATCCTAGTGCATAGGGGAAGAGTAACCCGAGTGATAGAATGATGGAGGAAGAACTCTTACTTTCAGAGGAAGAATATCAGAAATCAGGTGTACATATTGGTACACAGATAAAGTCAAAGGATATGCAGGATTATATCTTCAAGATTAGGAATGACGGACTGTACATTCTCGATATCAAGAAGACAAACCATGCCCTAATAGTGGCAAGCAGGATGCTTTCAAGGATAGATCCATCGCAGATACTTGTAGTAGCACAGAGGCAGTATGCATTCCGCCCTGTCATTAAATTCTCTGAAATACTCGGAACAAAGTCAATAGTTGGGAGGTTCATACCGGGGACACTTACCAATCCTCAGATGAAGAACTACCTTGAGGCAAAGGTCGTAATGGTTACAGACCCTCTTGCTGACACTCAGGTTATGAAGGAAGCCAGAATGATAGGGGCACCAATAATCGCTCTATGTGATGCTAATAACAAGACAGATTATGTTGATCTGGTGATACCGACAAACAACAAGGGAAGAAGATCACTTGCAGTGATATACTGGCTCCTTGCAAGGCAGACACTGAAGTCAAGAGGGGCAATAAAAGACGACTCCGACTTCAAATACAGCGTTGACGATTTCGAAGCTCAGCTATGACAGGGAAGCAGAAACCGGGTCTCTGACCCTTTCTATCTTTCTGTAGGCAATTTTTCCCTGAGATTCACCTGCGAATATCATCTTTTTTCTGACAGCATGGGCCACTCTCACTGCCCTGCTGATCTTGTACCACTGCTCCTCTTCTGGGAAGACATGAACCAGGAAATCTGCATGTTCTTCAAGCTTCCCTGCATATATCCTGAAATTTGCACCGTATTTGAATCCTGTTCTTATGATGAAGCCTCTCCCTGCCAGATCGTTGTAAACCCTCTGTTCAAGAGATAAGCTCTCAGAGTCCGGGCCAGAGAGAAAATTTCTCTCAAATCTGTTCAGGTAGGTCCACTTTCCTATCTTCTCCCCCATCCAAGGAAGAAAATCCCCTCCAGAAGATATCTCAGCAATGGCCGTACCACCATTCCTGGTGCCCGAATATGCTGGCTGATGGTGTCCCTCGGGACTCAATTCCTGCATTGAGAAGGCAGTAATATCAAGTTCATCGTCAAGAACAAGGAAGTTGATGTTTCCCATTTCAAGAAGTTCTTTCCAGCTGATGGAATCGTCTTCCCTTATCACCATATATGGACAGGAATATTCTTCATTTGAATTCCTTCTGAACATCAGGTATTTTCCCTCAACCTTGACCTGAAGTCCCATCTGCTTGAAACTTTCATACGCAGGAAATATGAGAAGAAAAATTTCAGGATACTGGACTCTTTTTATAAAATTTAATGGATCTCTGAATAGGGGATTTTCAGGCTCAATCTTATCCTTTGACATTAGAAAGAATGCCTCGTAAGGGTCCAGATTGAGAATTGAATCCGAAAATTTACCCACTTTGTATCTGTTAATAATATAGGATGGGCTCTTTTCCTCAAGGATGGAAAAAATTATCTCTCCGCATCTGGCTCTATGCGGTTTGCTTTCTTTTTGCATAAAATCTCTTGGTGAGCGATTCTTCTATATATCCCAGAGCAGTTTCCACTCCCTCCCCTGTCTTTGCGGAAAGTATGAAGTAATCAGTTCCATACTTCTTTTTCAATTTTTCAAGTTCATCTTTCCAGATGGCTGCCTCATATTTCAGATCAAGTTTGGTTGCGGCAACTATAACCAGGGGTTTTTTCTCAAAATTCGCAGAATATTTCAGGATCTCCTCAGCGTAACCTATGGAATTGGGGTTAGTTATGTCCACTGTAACAATAATGGCTGCTGAACCTGGCAGAAGGCGGTCAGCCTCGAGGCTCTCGGAAACCTCCTGCAATAAAAGATCTGCATTTATTTTCCCGCTTCCATTGTTTATGGTAATTCTTTTTCTGTTAAGCAGCTTAACCTGCATGCTGACATCGTCAGTGTCATAGACCAGCCTGGAAATCAAGGTACTCTTTCCTGACCTTGAAAGTCCCGCAACGCTGATCTTCCACATCACACGATCCAAATTCATCGGCGATTGATTAGTAGGTTTTAGTTATAGTTTTTGATTGTCTCCATTCTTGCGGGCTTGGAAATACAGAGCCAAATACAGAACCATGTAACGCAAGTCCTGTGCAATGTCAGAGCATGTCTTTCCAATCCCAGTTAATATTCATGAACAATTGGGTGTGCAAGAGATTCCCTGTGATGTGGATTCTCTGTAGAAAATTAGGAATGCCAGGCGACGCGCTGAAGAGGTCTGAATTTTCTGGAGATTATTTAAATACAACATAATATAAAAACAGAAATTGAAATAGTCAGAACTAATCTGGAAAGAATGCCTCTTATTACCATTGCCCCGGCTCTCTATGCTGTTGTATTCCTGATTGCTCTGATAATCGGTCTTGTAATAGACGGTTTTGCCATAAAGCTCGCTGTTTCAGTGGTTACAGGAAAGAATATTCATCTTTCAAGGGGAATGTTTGTCTCTTTGGTTTCAATCATCATTTTCGCTATCCTCTTCGTGATTTTCAGCATTTTCACCCCTGTAGTCGGTTTTATAGTGGCACTTCTTGGAATGATATATGTAATCAAGAATATGGTAAGAACCTCATGGCTTGGTGGATTCGGGATAGCAATTGTTGCCTGGATCATCCTAGTTGTGATATACGCCATACTTTCATTCCTGTTTGGAGAATTTGCACTTGCCGGGATGCATTTTTCTCATTACTTTTGATGATTCAAATTTAGGTCAGGGTCATGCTACGAAGTTCTGATGCAGATCTGTTTCATTACTTTATGTATTAAAGAATATCTATGTAAATATATTGTAAAGAATAACATAGGCATGCTATCTTAACTCACACAGATTTAATAGGATGGCAGGCATTCAGCCATGATAAAAATGAACCTTCAGTTTTCGGATGGCCTTAAGAACATGAAGCCGTCAGAAATTAGAGAACTGCTGAAATATGCAAGCAAAAAGGATTTTATCTCATTCAGCGGAGGAATGCCGAACCCACTTACATTTCCCATGGATGAAATCAGGCAGATTATCGATGAAGTAATGAGAGATTACGGTTCACTGGCACTTCAATATGGAAATACCGGTGGTCTCAATGAGCTCAGGGAAGAGATATCCAAGATGGTTCTTGAGACAGAGGGAATCAAGACAACTATGGAGGGAACAATTGTCACATCAGGTTCACAGCAGGGGCTTTACGAACTTGCAAAGGTGATGCTCAATCCAGGCGACACTGTTATTACTGAGGAACCAACATATGTTGGTGCAATCTCAGCATTCGATGCAAACAAAGCTGAAATGCACTCAATAAAGATAGATGATGAAGGGATGGATACCCATGCAGCCGAGGAGGAGATAAAACGCCTCATAAGTGCTGGCAGGAAACCCAAGTTCATATACCTGATACCGACATTCCAGAATCCTACAGGAATAACGATGAGTCTTGAAAGGAGGAAGCACATTACAGAGATATCCTCCCGTTATTCCATTCCCATTGTGGAGGATAACCCATATGGTGAACTCAGATACTCCGGGCAAAAGATTCCATCCCTGAAGTCTCTCGACCATGAAGATAGTGTAATTTACATGGGAACGTTCTCAAAGGTAATGTGCCCAGGGTTCAGGCTTGGCTATACAATTGCACCGGTGGACTATGTTAACAGGGCTAATCTTCTGAAGCAGGCTCTTGACCTTTCATCAAGCACATTTTCTCAATATGTGGCGTGGCTATACCTAAAGAAGGGTATAATGAAAACCATGATTCCAAAGGCTGTATCACTTTACAGGAAGAAAAGAGATGCAATGTTCAAAGCTCTTGAGGAAAGTTTTCCCGAAGGCTCTAAATGGTCCAGACCGGATGGGGGCATGTTTATCTGGGCCACTCTTGACAGAAGGATAAACACATCTGACCTCCTCAAGGAATCCGTTGAAGCAGGAGTTGCTTATGTCAGTGGCAACTCGTTCTCCCCATCGAGAAGCCAGGGTTCAAGCATGCGTCTCAACTTCACATTCGCTGAGGAGAAGAAGATCTTTGAGGGAATGGAAAGGCTTGGAAATCTGGTAGAGAAGAAACTGTCGATCCTTGAATCCCCTTGAGCGGATACACCGTAGTGGCAGGTTCATTTACCATACTTCATGATGGTCATAAGAGCTTGCTGAAAGCTGCAGCAATGACCGGCAACCCTGTCATTGTGGGCCTTACTACTGACAGGTACATAAGGGAGCATAAGGATTACAGAGGCAGATCTTTCTCCTCCAGAAAGAGAGCCGTATCAAATTATCTTTCCAAATTTAACGTCAGTTTTGAGGTAAAACCGCTGGAGGAAAAAATAGGTAATTCTGCATCAAGCGACATTTACAGCACTATTGTTGTATCTCCTGAAACTGAACCGGTTGCACGGAAAATAAACAGGTCAAGATCTGATTCTGGACTGCCTCCTCTTTCAATAGTGGTTGTGCCCTACACACTGGCAGACGATCTATTCCCTATTAACTCTACAAGAATAATTGAAGGGCAGATAACGGCTGGTGGCAGAAGAAAGATACCGGTGACTATCGGAGTGGCCACCGGTAACGATCTAAAGATCAGGTCAGTGGAAAAGGTCCTTGGAAAAGTTATGAAAAATATATCTGTTGAGAGAGTAACAGAATATTCACTAAACACTGAACAGCCCATAGGTAGTGAGACTGTGGCTCTTGCCATAAGACGGGCTCAGGCCGCTCTCGGAGCCAGAGACTATGGCATTGGCATTGAATCCGGGCTATACAGGGAATCAACAACTTCTAAAATATTTGATTTTCACGTTTGTGCTATTATTGACCGTTATTCCAGAGTCAGTACAGGTTTTGGCTCTGGCTTTGAGGTCCCGGAATGGATTGTTGATGGAGTAAGAGAAGGGCTGACAGAATCCGGTGCATTTCAGAGAGTAAAGGGGAACAGTGATATTGGGAAACAGGAAGGAATCGCCGGATACGTCTCATCCAATTTCATCAGTCGTTCAGTTCTAATAGAGGAGTCTGTGAGAAATGCAGTTTCACTTAGAAAAAACCCTGAATTTGTCAGTGCATTTACTCAAAATTATTAAGTATTGAATAGGAATATTAAATTGATAATTATGGTCACAAAGGAAGAAATACTTGAGGCACTCAAGGAGGTCTCAGATCCTGAAATTGGGATGGATGTTGTGAATCTAGGCCTTGTTTACGAGGTGAACATAAACGGGGACCGTGTGTACATAAAAATGACAATGACAGCGCCAACCTGCCCGGTGACACCATGGATACTTTCTGAGGTTCAGAGAATAACTGAAAATCTGGATGGTGTGGAGGCGGCTGACGTTGAGCTTGTCTGGGACCCGCCATGGAATCCCAGCATGATGACAGACGAAGCCAAGGAAGCCCTGAATATGGGATGATCCTGCACTTAATGCAGAAATATTATAATATAATCATACAACCTTAAAAGTACCTTTAAATACCCTTCTTATATAAAGAGTTCTGGGTTTTATATGAGTGAAAGAGAAAAAATCGCGATCGAGAATATTGTTGCTTCAACATCCCTCGCAGAACATCTGGACCTGAGCAGAATCGCCCTAGCACTGGAGGGCTCAGAGTATGAACCGGAACAGTTTCCCGGACTTATATACCGATTGCACGAGCCAAAGACGGCAGTTCTGATATTTAGAAGTGGAAAGGTGAATTGCACTGGTGCAAAGAACCTTGCAAATGTAAGGCTGACAATTGAAACAATAATTCAGAAGCTCAAAAAAGCCGGAATTGAGGTATATGACAATCCGGATATTGTTGTCCAGAACATTGTAGCGGTTTATGATCTGGAAGCTGATCTTAATCTCACTGACATAGCCATGTCTCTGGGACTTGAAAATGTAGAATATGAGCCTGAGCAGTTTCCAGGCCTGGTTTACAGAGTAGAAGAGCCAAAGGTTGTGCTTCTTCTCTTTGGCTCAGGAAAGGTTGTATGCACAGGTGCCAAAGAGGAAAGTGAGATTGAGCAGGCTGTGATTAAGGTAAAAAAGGAACTTCAGAAGGTCGGGCTTATCTAGCCTTCATTTTCATCCCTCTGAGTACAGTATTTTAAAAGGGTTGCCTTACAATCCTACATACTTCCATCCTTATTGTTGTTTATGGCCTGAAATAAGGCGAATGAATTTAGAGGACGCACTGTTTTGCCGTTAAGATCCATTTGGGTGAATTCAATTCAAGATATGGGGTTCAGATCAAATATCTCCCTGAGAAAAACTGTGGCATACATCCCCCTACCGAGAGAAAATGAGAAAGTACTGTCATCTCTTATCTGAAAATCCCTGGCTCTGGATGAGGTTATTCTTGTATCTCCTGAGGACCACATATCGCGGTGACCAGGAATTTTGAAGTTTTCCTGCTTTATGTCCCCCAGTACTTCTCTCTCTATTTCTCCCATTGATCCGGCAGAAAATGCTGTCCTGTATCCGAAAAGTTTAATCACAGGCCTCATCCGGTCAGCAGCAATCTCTGATCTGATCTGCCCCATATTGAAGCTGTTCACAACAACCTCCTTTCCGGATCTGTTAAAGAGGCGATCCACCTCCACAACAGTGTCCCCTTCAACTATTCCGTTCAATGATCCTAAGAATTCAATCCTCTTTGCAAGCATTCTGTTGAAAAGGTAGGACTGGAATGCATGGATGAAGAGCATCCTCAGGTTTCTAGGGAAAACATCAAATGCACCGTCAATCCTGCCCTTCTCTGCAATATATCCAAGAAGGGACCTTTCAAAGTTAAGGTGGAGAGGATATTCTCTGAGGGCTCTCCTGGCATCCATTGTTTCATGAAAATTCACCCTGTAGTCTTCAGTATCAAAGAGTGGATCATAGAGATAGAGTAAAACAGCATCCTCATACCTCCCTCTGACAATTAGCTCCCCTATCCTGTGTGTGTTAACCCTGACACTTCCAAATCTCTGAATGCCAAAATAGTTTGGAAATCCTCCAATCTGCTCCATTTTTTCCAAAGATAACAGGACAGAACTTGAATCAATATCGGGGCCAAGCCCCACAATAAAACGGTTTCCTTCAAGCATTCCTAGCTCAAGTTTTCTATTGCTCCTGAATACCATGTCTATAGTTACGTCCTTTATCACTACCTGTGAAAGGTCAAATTCTCCATCTATGGAGAAGAACTGCTTTGTTATTCCCCTCTTATCCTTTGTTCCAGCATAGCTGATCCTCTCCTTGCTGATCCCAAGTTTCCTGGCAAGATATGATACAAACCTGTTGGTGTCCCAGTTTTTCAGAACCGCGCTGAAAACAGTATACCTTCCATATCTGTCCTCCGGAATCATAGAAGGAATCTCCTCAACAATGAAATCTTCAGCTCTTGCCTTTAAAATACCTTTCTGGCGATATTCGCCAAGCAGAGGTTCACCCATTCCTGTCAGTTCGTCAATATTCATCATATCCCTTTCAGGTACCTGCCACATGATGTGGTGGTGAAATAATAAAGTGAGCAGCACAATCCCATTGAAAAGAGTGTTTACAATGAAATTGCTCTTTTAAATACATTTATTTATTGATTTAGCCTTACCTTCCAATGTTTAAAGAAAAATTTCAGTCCATAAGGGAGGGACTCACATATGACGATGTTCTGCTCGTCCCCTCAAGGACTGCCGTTGAACCAAAAGAGATTGATGTCAGTTCCAGGGTTTCAAGGCACATTCAGGTAAAAATTCCACTTCTCAGTTCTCCAATGGACACTGTAACTGAGGCTCAGATGGCCATATCAATGGCAAGAGCAGGAGCAATAGGGGTCATACACAGAAATCTAACAGTGAACCAGCAGGCCATGATGGTAAGAAATGTGAAACGCGAGGAGTCCATAATCATAAGGAATGTTCACACCGTCTCTCCGGACACCACGATCCAGGAAGTCAGAAACATAATGGGAACAAAAAAGATAGGTGGTCTGCCCGTCCTGGAAGGGGATAAACTTGTCGGTATCGTAACAAAAAGAGATCTGGAATTTGCAGGAAAGCAGGTTAAGAACGTCGGGGACGTCATGGTACGGAAAGTCATCTCAGCAAGGGACAACATTAAGATAGACGAAGCGGTTGAAATTCTCTACAAGAACCGCATTGAGAAACTCCCTCTGGTTGACTCCAAGGGGCGTGTTGTTGGCCTTATAACTGCGAAGGATATTGCCACAAGGCAGAAATTTCCAACTGCCTCCAGGGACGAGGAGGGGCAGCTTCTCGTAGGGGCTGCAGTTGGTCCATTTGATATTGAGAGGGCAGTGACGCTGGAGAAGGAGGGTGCAAATCTTATTGTTGTGGATACAGCACATGCCCATAACCAGAATGTTATGAACTCTATCAAAAAGATGAGAAAAGAGGTATCTGTGGATATCATGGCCGGAAACATAGCCACTGCAGAGGCTGCCCAGGACCTGATATCTCTGGATGTCGATGCATTGAGGGTTGGAATCGGGCCCGGATCCATTTGTACGACAAGGATCATAGCAGGAATCGGTGTTCCACAGATAACAGCGATCTCAGATACGGCAGAGGTGGCATCTGAGCATGGTGTTCCGGTGGTTGCCGATGGAGGAATAAGGTTCTCCGGGGACATCGTGAAAGCTTTCGGGGCAGGAGCAAGTTCGGTTATGCTTGGTTCTCTTTTCGCTGGCACTGATGAAAGTCCCGGAAATGAGATCATAATCAGTGGAAGGAAGTATAAGGCATACAGGGGAATGGGGTCAATCGGTGCCATCCAGACAGGCTTGTCTGACAGATACGGAAAGGTAGGAAGCTCAAAGTTTGTTGCGGAAGGTGTGGAGGGTGCCGTTCCTTACAGGGGAAAAGTTGATGAGGTCATTTATCAGCTTATTGGAGGGCTCCGCTCTGGAATGGGCTATGTAGGGGCAAAGAATATTGAGGATCTGAGGAAAAATTCCAGATTTGTCAGAATAACCGGCAACGGGCTCAGGGAAAGCCATCCTCATGACATAAGGATAACTGCAGAGCCTCCCAATTACCAGCTCTACAACTATTCTTAATCCTCATCATATTTCATCTGGGTCTTATGGAATACTATTTATTTCCAAATTTCCATCCTGAGGCAGGATGAAGAAACTTTTACCGGTACTTCTGTTAACCATTGCATTCCTGGTATCAGCATTACCCGTTTCCCATGCATCTGCAACTACTGTGAATATTGACACATCAACAGACATGGCATCCGTGAATACAGTAGTAAATTCAACACTGAACATAACAGGAAGTTCCACCGTGCTTTCAGCGCTGGCAGTTTCAAACCAGTCCATCACATTCTCAGTGACAGGAAATTCCACCACTGATGCAGAAATAGGCAGCTCAATAGCTGCGCTCCAGTCTGGTCTTACAGTAAGCAATCTTACTCTGAGCTTCAATGAGACATCTGTTGATGATGCCGCACACGGGTTAATTCAGATATTATATTCAACAAGCCTTTCCATGGATTTGAAAGGGATGGTAAGGGATAACACTATTAACGTGACCTGGAGGTCCTTTGATTTCAGAGGGAACATCACAGATAAAGGCCATAATGCAAACTCAATAGGCAGTTTTGGCGTATACTTCCACACAGAGCCTAATTTCCTGAATTTCTCCGCTTTTTCCAGGTCTCTGCAAAACTGGACCCGGTCATATATAGCATCCTCTAACGTGACAGAATATGCCATGTCTTCCAGCACAAACTACAACTCCTCAGCAGATCTTGGACTTTTCAATGTAAGTCTTCATATCGACCCTCAATACGTCATTAAAGCACCGGGCTATGACAGCGCCTCAAATAATTCCATAACTATGGGCAATCCTCCTCCACAGAAAAGCGATCTCTATTACGGAGTTGCAGCAGTTCTTGTTATAATGGCTATGGTCATTTACTATTATACCAGGTTCAGGCGCCGCTGATATGCCTGATCCTGTAATTTTTTTCAATCTCCCCTGAATCCATCCTTCTGACATCATCCACAAATTCTCTGAGTCTGGAAAAATTATCCTTGAAGCGTTCATATCTTTTCGGGTTCCTCAGAATGGCCGCAGGATGGTATTGAGGTGCAATGAAGATATTTCCTAATGAGAAAATGATGCCCTCAACTTCAGATATGGGTCCGAAGTCAATTCCAAGAACACTCCTCAGAGATCTTAGGGGTGAGTTTCCCATGGGGACCAGAATCTGCGGGTTGAGAATACTGATCTCGGACCTCAGAAAATTGCTGCATTTTCTGATCTCTGAGATTCTCGGGCTCTTCCCGATCTTTGGCCTGCAGCGGACTGCATTTGAAATGTATACTGTGTTGATGTCCAGACCTGCCATTCCCATGACCTCCCTTAGGAGCCTGCCACTTCTCCCGACAAATGGAATTCCGGTCTCATCCTCCCTTGCCCCCGGGGCCTCACCTATGATCATAAGCTGAGGTTTTGGGTCTCCAGTTCCGCAAACGGCTCTCCTGCGGGAGAAAAAGAGGTCACATCTCTTGCAGGACTGAATTTCTCTGTTGAGCTCCTGAAGGGGATCCATTGCATCTACTATTCCGTCTGTTTATTTACTACTTTTGCTCCTCCGCTCCCTGTCCTGCCGAAAGAAGATAAGAAGATACCTGCGCTGATCATGGCAAAACCTGCATAGGTGAAAACTGTGCTTACCTCATGGAGAAGAATGAGGCTGAAAATTATGGATAGAGCCGGAACCAGGAAAAAGAATGATGATATTTCCGAAACGGGATATTTCCGTATAAGGTAGAGGAATATTGCATATGCAATCGCGGTCCCTATTGAACCCATGAATATTGCAATGAGAAGAAACTGTATGGTCAGGCCATGGACAGTAAAGTTTCCCGGGGCCAGAGAGAACAGTGCAAGAAATGGCAGTGCATAGACAAACTGTATGGTGTTCACGCTTCTGCTGTCCTGGTTCGCAAAATATTTCTTGAAAACTATTGTGGCAGATGCCCAGGATATTGCGGCGAGGAGAAGCAGGAACAGGCCTATTCCCGGTTTTATTATAAGGTGGTCAACAAAAACAACTATTAGTCCAGCAAAGCCGAGAACTGTTCCGGCAATTTTCAGATTTGAAACTTTCTCCCCCAGAAAAATAACAGAGAACACCATTGTCAGGACAGGGAAAGTGTAAATTATTATGGAGCTGAGAGCAGAAGTTTCGGTGCTCTCCCCCAGGAGCCAGAATGACATGAAGGCAACTATATTCATGAATCCGTACACAAGGAGAATGAGGTTTTCCCTTTTCCCGGAAGGCCATTTAAGGTTTCTCCCGAATATTGCAAGGGCAAATATCAGTGCGAATATGATCCTGAACAGCACAACACCCTCGGGGCCTTCATAAAGAAGGGCAAATTTGACGAACGGGTAATTCAAAGCCCAGGCTGATGCCATAACAAGAAAAAGCATAGCGTCCCCGTATCTGTTCACGCCTGCTGAATGCATTTATCCTATTTCTGCTTATTTTCAATCAGGGAATAAAAGGTGGTTGAACATTCAAAGTAAAGGGCAGAGATCACCGGCGGCTACAATAAAATATTATCCAAGGCTACATTTTTGTAGATATGCCTGCTGATCTTTTCACCGATCGATTCAGGATTCTTCAGTATTTCCAGTCTCATGGAATCCTGGTCTCTCCCGCTGCACTGGACATTATCCTAAAGAAAAGCATGGGCACAATGATTCCACGTATGGTATCTGATGAGATTGTCTCTGCAGGTTATCTGAGCGAGGAGGATGTCAGAAAGCTGCTCAGGGGGGACAGAAAACCAATTCCAGCGAACTTTGAGATCAGCCTTCCGGACATAAAGGTGAACAGTTCTGTGGAGGATTTCCGGGCAATGTTCGCTAACAGGTTTGAAAAACTTTCCAGAATGGTCTCTCTTTCTGGAACCATGAGGGGTTCTGTTGACATCAGGACTGCCAAAAAGCTTCAGGGAGAGGCAAAGATAGTTGGAATGATATCATCAGTTGATACTACAAAGAATGGGCACAAAAGACTGGTTCTGGAAGACATGGATGACTCAATCCAGGGAATAATCATGAGGGACAGGGGTCCGGCAAACGAATTGCTGCTTCAGGATGAGGTAATTGGCATCGTCGGTTCAATAAGCCACGGAAAGGGTGATCCGGTGATCTTTGTGAATGAGATAATAAGGCCGGATATACCTTACAGGGTTATTGATGACCGAGGAAAGGAACCTTCTCTGGTTGGTTCAATCTCTGACATACATGTCGGGTCTAAAACTTTCAGGAAAGAGGATTTCAGAAGAATGATAAAATGGATCGAATCCTCAGAGGGGGAGGCTCAGAATCTTCACTACCTCATCCTTAGCGGCGATGTCATAGACGGTATAGGGGTGTATCCGGGGCAGGAGAACGATCTTGAACTTGTCAATCCGATGGAGCAGTATGAGCTCCTCGGTGAGATGCTTCAGGGTCTTCCAGATGACATACAGACATTCATAATGCCCGGCAATCATGACACAGTCAGGCTGGCTGAACCACAGCCGGAATTCAGCGGAAAGATAAAGGAGATCCTCCCAAAGAATGCATTCATGCTACCTAACCCTTATAATCTGGTTCTGGAGAACAGGAACGTTCTCATATATCATGGCATGTCCCTGAATGATATGGTGGAACTGGTTCCGGGGGCGAATTTCACCACAATCGGCAAGGCCATCGACGAGATTCTGAAGAGACGGCATCTTTCTCCAAAATATGGGGGGAAGACACCTCTTATACCATCGCCGGTGGATTACCATGTCATAGAGAAGGTTCCTGACATATTCATAACGGGCCATATACATTCCCATTATATGGGAAACTACAAGGGAGTAAGATACGTGAACTCTTCCACCTGGCAGTCCCAGACAGAATATCAGAGAATGATGAACTTTGCTCCGAATCCATCAATCCTTTCAATGTTTGATCTCAATTCGCAGTCAACATTCATTGAAAAATTTGAAGCCAAGTCCTAGAGAGTGCGGCGTATAACCTCTTCCAGCTCGTTCCTGAACGTGCTGAAAAATTCGGATATTGCCTCATCCTTTATGTCCTTCGGAGCTGAGGCAAGACCAATTTCAGCGATGAATTTCGCCATTCTGACCATTGAGTCATATTCCTTTGTTTTTCCTTCAAGATATTTCTCAAGCACGTTTACAAGCTGGTTCTTCAGCCCGGGAGTTTCATTGATCTTTTTCTTAAGGTATTCCTTTATCAGATCCTTCATGAGGTCTCGAAGTGCCTCAAAGAAAAGTTCCTCCGAGGGTAGCCCCTTAAGGAAATTACCGAGATATTTTTCAGTCTCCTCGCTCACAGTATCAATAGTGGTATTGGATAAATAAAGATTTAGAAGAACCAGTATCTGGCATTTTGAATAATTCAATTCAGGTTCATTGAAAATTATTTTCACAATGAAGAGTTTCTCTAAGCTTAAATACCAGTGACAGAATGTGATCTGATGGGTACATTTGAGAGTGTGGTGATGAGAAGTTTATGGCGAATTGCCAAGGGCATAACAGGCGAGAAGATTCCTATGCTCGCCGGGCACAAGCTTCTCTACACATGCAATCTTCGATGCCATATGTGTCCATTCTGGAGAAGGCCGGATGAAACCCTCCTCACGCTGGACGAGGAAAAAAAGATGATGGATTCACTGGCGGATTTTGGCGTTTCCTTCATGGGTTTTGAAGGTGGTGAGCCATTTCTGAGAAGAGATCTGCCGGAAATTCTATCATATTCACATACGAAGTTCTACACTTCACTTGTCAGCAACGGATGGGCTCTGAAGGAGAAGATATCACAGGTGAAGGACAGCCTTGATCACCTGTTTGTGTCCATAGACGGAATAGGTCAGACACATGACCGGCTGAGGGGAATGGAAGGTTCCTATGCCAGAGCAGTACAGGGAATTGAAGCTGCGAGCAGATATGTTCCAGTATCGCTGAGCAGCACAATCACATCGGAGAACTGCCATGAGGTCAGGCAGATAGTTGATCTTGCCTCTGATCTGGGTGTGACTGTCTCATTTCAGGTTGCATATGACTATTCCACCGCGGACAGGATGTCACCAAACGCTCAGAAACTTAAATCAGCCATTGAGGAGCTTCTGGAAATGAAAAGGAGAGGTGCCCCCATAGTTGAATCTCATGAATATTTCGAGGCAGTGATAAATTCCTGGTATAAGGGCATCCCATGGAGATGTAAACCATGGCTCACTCTCAACATTGATCCTCAGGGAAAAGTGGTTCTGCCATGTTATGTTCTCAATGAATACACTGGAAGCGGAAAAGTATGGGAGATGGACCTCAGAAAGGCATGGAATTCTGTGGACTGGAAGACATACGAAAGCTGCAACAAATGTGCTCTTTCATGTTATCTGGAACCATCACTATTTAACTGGTCAAATGCAGGTATGGTCAAGGAGAGGATTATTGACAATATGCTTTCATACTTCAGTTCCTAAATGTTTATTTTAAGAAATATTCACGCATTCACATATTAATCATAAACCTTATATTTGTAAAATTATTTTTTATTCATGGCACAGATAGTTCTAACTGCTGACAGAGGTTCATTCACTGAATATGCTGGTGTTTCAACTCTTGGATACGTTGCCTGCATGCCATCCAGGATAGTTCCAAGGATCATGATGGATACTCTTTTCACACCTCCAGCTGCCCACCACAGAAGCGGGGAGACAATCAGGGCACCATATGCACTCAGGAAGGTTGAGTCCATAATTTACAACAGTGGGTTCAAAGATATTGTTGTTGCCCCTCCGGAAATGCTTGAGAGAGTAGTGGGCCCTGAAACAAAACTTGTAGGAATAACAGTGCATGATCCTCTTGGACTGAGCCCGGTGGCATTCAAACTCACAATGCTTTTCGGCGGAGGGCCCAGCTGGACCGCGGACTTCTTTTCTGAATTATCTGACCGTATAGGAAAACTGAAAAAGAGATACAATTTCAAGGTATTCGCAGGTGGGCCGGCAACATGGCAGCTGGCAATGGAAAGGCCGGAATGGCTAGATTCAATATTCTATGGTGAAGCTGAGATTGATCTTCCAGATCTTGTTAGAAAGGCAATGGATGGGGAACCCCTTCCTAAGGAGATGAAGGGTCGTGACCCTAAGGTAGATCAGATCCCCACCATCATAAAGCCATCAAGATTCGGCGAAGTTCAGGTTACAAGGGGATGTCCACGTGGATGCCAGTTCTGCTCCATAACCCCGGAAACATACAGAAGCATTCCAATTGAGGATATCCTGAGAGAGGTCCGCCTCAATATAGACAGTGGTTACAGGAATGTGGAGCTTCTGACTGATGATATACTTCTTTATGGTTCAAAGAGGCTGTCCACAAATCATGAAGCAGTGGTGTCTCTGTTTGATCAGGTAAAGAAGGCAGGAGCAGAGCAGATATATTTCCCGCACATCTCTTCTCCAGCTGTTCTTGACAGCCCCAGGACGGTAATGGAGCTGTCAGAGATAGCGGAGTACCACAAATACAGGGCAGAAGCTCCTGTAGTTGGTCTGGAGAACGGAAGCGAGAGAATCATATCAAAATACATGAGAGGAAAACCCTTCCCCTACAGGCCTGAGGACTGGAAGAATGTGATTATTGAGTCAACAGGCATAATGAATGACGCTTTCATCACTCCATGTTATACAATGACCATTGGTTTTTCAGACGAGACCAATGAGGATGTTGAAAAGAGCATAAACATGGTAAATGACATATTCGACAGCGGTGCAAGAGCCTGGGTATTCCCCCTCGCGGTTATCCCCATGGGATCATCCCGAATCAGGCACAATCCATTCCCCCTGCTTGAAAAATTGCCAACAAAGTACTGGGAACTTCTCTACATAAGCTGGAGAAATGATCTTCAGGTGACCAGGAGAATGCTCCCTGAAATGACGAAGAGGATGGGAAGCGGTGTTACAAGGTTCATTGTAAACATGGTTATGGACAGGACTTTCAGCCACATTGAGGATGTATTCAGGGAACTGATGGAAACCAACGGCAGGAAAGCATATGACTACAGCAATGTTGATCTGAACAGCGTCACAGGTATACTGAGGACAATGTACTGGCTTGGTCTGACCGCATTCATGCCAGGAACAGCAAAGAGCCAGAATGGAGATGCGCCAGTTTCATCCTGACCTTTGATCCGGAAACAATACAGTATGGCAACAAATTTTTATCCATTTACTGCTTATCTTAATATTGCCGGAAATAAAAGTTGACAGTGTATTTCTCTCGTATGAAACCAACAGCGTACTGAAGGGATTATCCCTTCACCTGAAGGATGGTGAGAAAGTATCCATAATTGGTGCAAACGGTGCAGGGAAGACAACTACCCTGAAGATTGTTGCCGGTATTCTGCGCCCAGATTCCGGTTCAGTCTCAATTGAAGGGATCTCACCGGAGGATGAAAGGTCTAAGGCCATAACCGGCTACCTTCCTGAGGATGCATCCCCCTATGGAATGTTATCAGTTTACGAAAATGTATATTATGCAGCGAGCCTCCGGGGACTGGACAATGCAAGGGACAGGGCAAATGCCATCATGGAGGAATTCGGGATCAGAGGATATTCAGCAATAGCGGCGAACAAGCTTTCAAGGGGGAACAGGCAGAGGCTTTCACTCGCTATGACATTCGTGCACAGTCCAAAACTTCTGATTATGGATGAGCCACTGAACTATCTGGACATTCCAATGCAGGAGAAGGTGATAAAGATGGTCAGAAAGGCAGATGCCACTGTTCTTGTTTCAACACATGTCATTTCAACAGCCAATAGCCTTACTGACAGGATAGCGATCCTGAATGACGGAAGGATCACCTGGGAAGGCACTGTAGATGAGGTTATGTCCTCCGCATCAGATGGTGAGAGACTGGAACAGAAGATTGCAAGGATGATGGAACAATGAGCAGATACAGGGGAGCTGTACGGTTCTTTCTATTCTCAAGGATGAACGCTGTGACTGCAGTGGCCCTGGCCCTGATATATTTCATCCTCCTTGAGTTTTCCTCTTCCTTATATTCAAGTGGTATTACAATCGGCAGCCAGATGAACCCTGAGATTCAGATGCTCATCTCTGTGGCCATAGTGTCAGTCATGTATCCTCTCCTTGAAGTTCCATCGAGGGCACTTTTCATAAGATCAGATGCTGATTTTCTTTTCAGTTATTCACTTCCACCAGGAATACTTGCCCTGAGTGCTGCTGTCTATGGTTCACTGATCTCAATTATACCTGCTTCGGTGATCGGGATATTCCTGAGGATATTCTCGGATTCATCAGCTCCTGCATATGCAACTCTGCTGTTCTTTGCCGTGGCCTTTCTCACATCAGCTTTCATTATTGTTTCATCTATGTTCAGGGAGAACAGGGAAGCAGTGGCAGGAACGCTGATAAGCATCGTTCTGACATTATCATATCTCGCAGGCAACCCACTATCACCAGCTGCAATAACAGGGAATCACTGGCAACTGGGTCTCATATCCGAATTCGCCCTGCTGGCGTTATGGGTGTTCATAGCCAGGAGAACTCTCAGGACGAATTCAGTGGGTATGCTCTATTTCAGGGGAAGGAGCAGAAGACAGGAGATCCGTAGGCCTTTAGACTTCGAAAACCGCCAGGGAATAAGGGCATTCAGGCACTTCGTGGGTTCCATAGGGATACTTGTATCCAGAAATGGCAGGAGTTTCAGGTTCAGGTACAGAACCCCATTTTTAGTCAATCTCTGCGTAATAGTTGTATTCTCCATCATTTATGTTTTTTATTCTGCACAGACTGTGCCTTTCCTGGACATAGTAATATTCCTGGTTCTGTACATTGATTCCCTTATAGCATCTTACGCAATTTTCCGGTTAAGGTACGAAAGGCTCTGGGTATCATGGATGCCGTTCAGCAGGGCAAGGGGGATGAGAGCATACATAACCTCCGGGGCTTTTAACATCTCAAGAATGTTTGCCCCCATCAGTATTCTGGCAGCGGTTTTCATTATATTCCCAACAGAATCCGGAACTTTTTTAATAACCAGGATAAATGCATATGACGCCTTTCCACTGATATATGTGGTCCTGGCCATGCTTCCAGCCTCCATTTTAAGCATCTTCCTCTCGACAATTGTTCCGCCAGAACCTGTAAGGGATGATTATCTGACATCTCCTTCACTGGCAACTGGCATTGCAGCTACGATACCTGTGATCTATGTTTTCATTTCAGCAATTGCTGGTTACTTCATAAACGAATATGTTTACATATATTCGATAGCTGTGCTGGCCATAATCTCCGTCCTGGTAATATCAAGCACAAGGCTCATGGAATTCTCCTACAGAAGGGTCTCATCATCTCTCTACGTATAAGGGCAGCAGACCTGGAAGTTGCTGTTCACTGTGCCTGTGAATACATTTGGCCAGATAGACTAATATTTCAGGTCTTCAGTTTTAATAGTAAACTCAGATGATTACATGAATTGACAGAGCATCATACTGAGAAGAAAAACCAGCCATCTCTCATATTCCTTGAGACCACAGTTGCCTGCGATTACAGCTGCAGGCACTGCAGGGCCAATTCTCAGCCATTCCCGTCAGATGATGAACTGACACTTGAAGAGTTCAGGAATGTCATTGACCAGATCGGAAGCATCTGGGAGAAAAAACCCATGCTTGTATTCACAGGCGGAAACCCTCTGATGAGGTCAGAGATCAGATCGCTGCTTTCCTATGCCCATATTAATGGTTTTCCATTTGCCTTTTCACCTGCCGCCTCCAACCTTCTGGATGATCCCTTCCTCAGGTTTCTGAAGATCAACAGATGCAGTTCAGTATCCCTGAGCCTTGACGGGATAAGTCCAGAGACACATGACTGGCTCAGGCGGAAGGAGGGGAGCCTTGGCATCACTCTTGACCTTATTTCAAGCATCAGGAAAGCCGGCCTCAATCTCCAGATCAATACCACAGTTATGCACAGGAATATTCTGGAATTGCCTGCCATAGCATCGCTGGTCAGGGATTCGGGGGTTTCAGCATGGGAAGTATTCTTCCTTATCAACACCGGACGGGGAACTGAAGTGGAGGGGATTACACCGGAGGAATACATGCAGGTGAATTTCTGGCTAAGCGAACTGTGGAGATATGGCCTCAACGTGCGCACTGTGGAGGGTCCAGTCTTCAGGGTCATACAGCAGATTGCCGAGAAGCAGCCCTCCTCAGTCTCTGGCAGAACCTATCAGATTCTTTCTGAAGAGCTGGATTCAATTATTGATGAACCAGGTTCACTGAAGATTAGAAAAAAAGCACAGATACCTGCAAATCATGGAGGAACGCTTTTCATAAGTCACAATGGCGATGTATTCCCATCAGGGCTCTTCAGCCTCAGACTAGGTAATGTAAGGGGGGAGAATCTTCAGTCCATAATGGATAGAAACAGCGATTTAACAGGGACTGCCATCAGAGAAAAGCTCAGAGGAAAATGCGGGTACTGTGAGTTCAGGTACAGGTGTGGGGGTTCAAGGGCCAGAGCGCTATATTCTGCAGGAGATGCATTCGGGCCGGATCCTCTTTGCCTATATACTCCTAAAATAAAAGGAGGTGACATGGAGATTGCCTTCAATTGACTGTTCGATGCAGCCTGGAACTGACATACCTGAGAAACCAGGGATGTTTGTTGCTGTCTTTGTGATGTTATTCTTCTCTTTCATCCTTAATATTGTGGGAAAAAGAAAGAACGTTAAGGGCAGGAAA
>JAMCPQ010000016.1 GCA_023379825.1 Thermoplasmatota archaeon
TCTGGCTCCCATAGATCTGAAGGACCGATGTGAATGAAATATGCACTGAACCTATGAATGTGGAGAAAATAACCGACAGGAACAGCAGTACAACAAGGGAGATCATGGTGAGGTATTTTGCCCCTTCGTGACCCTGTATGTATATCCTGAAATTCCTGTAACTGATCATTTCAATTCATCTCACAATAGCGGATCCGGGCTGTACTGGAGATTTATTGGGAATTGAGGTATTGTAACATTTCCATAAGCCTTGTCAACCATCCACTGTATCATGTATATGTCCCTGAAATCAGGTTCGTCAAATGCATTGGGTGGCGTCACATAATACTTTTTGTCCTTCACCGCAGGCGTGTCAGCAAAAGGCTGTTTATTTAGCCTGTTAAGGTTCACATAATCATTGACGAAAAGAACCTGTGGCGAACCATTCGCTATTTCACCCGGTGAAATCTGGTAGAAGCCGCTGGAATAATTATTGGCAATGTTTATTATGTCAGAATACTGGAAATACTGTTCCTCAAATGTATTGTTTCCTGTTGTCCACAACGTGTCCTGGCTCAGGTAATAAAAGCCCTTCAGCGGGGTTCCATCGGCCATCCTGATAGCATTCGTTTTCAAATCGTTCAGGGAGGCATTCATCCAGTTATTGATCAGGGTTGCATTCTTCTCAGTTCCCGTAAGTTCACCAAGAAATGTGTTCTGCTTTTCAATAAGCTGCATACTTGATCCTGACCCTGCACTCAGGAATATGTAGTCTATGCTTGCGTTGAGGAGCTCGGAAATCTGGCCTGCAGAATAGTTTGTGAAAGATATGACAGCCTGCGGTGTGAGATTGACAATCTGCTCAACATTCATGGCAGGGTAATCCGTTATGTTTGGAAGCGTATCATTGGGGGGATAAACATCGTAGCAGTTCCCGCCAACCAGGTCGTTGTAGGCTCCAAGTCCGTAAATGGTTGCTGTTGCGCCAGGATCAAGGGAAACGATCCTTGTTAAAGGCGTAGTGGAATTGTATCCTGTCTGCACAGTAAGAATCACGCCTTTTCCCTTTAAGCCTGAGGCGTAGTGTATATATCCTATCCCTCCTCCTAGAAGCAAGAGAACCACGACAATTGCTATTACGGTCTTATTCGTTCTGTTCATCATATCACCAAATGTACTTGAATAAAGTGAAGTTTACTTCAGTATATTATACTTTTCCAGTTCCCAGGTCAACATAAGTTCTTAATCCGTTCGTGATTTTCTCCCAGAGATGGTCGAAGGAAAAGTAGGTTCTGCGGGATCTGTAATGCAGTCAATTGGCGCAGTCGGCCCTATGTTGAATGTTGTCGGTATATTCGCCATAATCTCTGCGTTCTGGAGGCCAATCTGGGAAGTTGTGCTTTTTGCTTTTCTCGTCTCTTTCCTGACAGTTTATACACCAATGAAGATTTCGGAGAAAGTTACCAGTAATGGAGGGTATTATTCATACAACGGCATAGCCGGACGGAAATCGGCCGGTGTTTTTGTATCATACATCTACCTGGCATACGGATTTCTGGTACTTCCCGCAATTACACTTTTCATGTCAGGTGTTCTAATAACCGTGTTGCCGGATTCTTCTGGGATACTGTTTTATTTCATTCCACTTATTGTTGTATCCATTTCATGCCTTGAATTGATTATTATATCAAGGGGAATGGGAGTCTCCATGAGATATATAGAAACATTCGGCATTCTGGAGATCTCATTTCTGATAGTTGCCAGTTTCTTGATGATCCTTCATTCAAATTCGTATTCTTCTGTTGGCAGCGGGTCTTTTCTTGGTTCCGGTTTCTGGGAGGGAACCATGTTCGGGGTTCTCATGTTCTCAGGGCTGGGGTCCTCAATATTCATATCGGAGAACACGAAAAACAGCAGAGTCATGACCGGAAAATCCATTCTTATAGCATACCTGGCAACCGGTGCAGCAATGGTTTTTGCATCCTATGCAGTTCAGGCTTTCATTGGTCCTTACATCTCGGGATACAATGGCAATCCGTTCATCCTGATCACGCTGATAAGATCGGCTTTTGGAGGGATATTCATGTATATTTTCATATTTTTTGCACTGATGAGTGCTGCAAATCTTGTCGTATCATACCTTAATGCTTTCAGGAACTCAATGGTAAGAATGGCAAAAGATGGGATAATCAGGTCAGAAAGAGTTGGGAAGGGTAATCTGTCTGTTTTTTACCTCATGATATTTATTTTAAATGGGGTGCTTGTCACATCATTCTATTTCACGCTTGGAAGTTTCGACGGATTCGTCATAGTTAGCGGATGCGTTTCACTTCTTTTCCTCACAATTCACTCGATTTCCAATATAACACTTACACTACGTTCCATCTCATACAAAGATATGTTCGGTAAAATCATACCTCCTGCCTCCACGGTCTTTCTTGCAGTAATCATGGTGATGTCCCTGTCAGGTTCCGGCATGGAAACTGTGTTGACCGATGCAATTTTTGCGTTCATAATTGCCTTCTCAATCCTTTTCCTGGCATTTATGAGAATTTACAGAAAGAATCAATACTCTGGTATAAATTTCATTGAAAATGTCCGGCAGTCTTCTGACTGAGGATCAGTTTCAACCTGTTCAGATCCTCCAGAGTATTTATGTTGAGGGAGAAATTCTTCTCGGAATTCAGTTCATGATATTCGAGAATTTCCCCTTTTCCAGGAATCCTGTTGAAAAGTGAAATCCCGGAAAAAATATTGTTCTGGAGAATATCCACAATCGGTATTTCAGAATTATTCATGGATGCGATTACTGACCTGAAATGGCCTAAATCTGTAAGGTAGGTGTCAGATCCCATCACAATGATTGGAACCTTGTTGATTTTTACAATTGAATGCCAGAGGTCGTCTGTATAATCATTCCCTTCCGTTATTATGGTTGGAATGTTCCTTGACCTGCAGAATTCAATGGTCTTCCCGTGCTTCAATGTTGTGGAAACCGTGATAAAATGTGATAAAGTCGTCAGGGAATCAATTAAATTCCCGAGAATGCTATTTCCGTCTATATCTCGCATGCATTTCTCCTGATCCCCGAATCTTGTCCCTTTACCTCCCGCCATTACGAGAAACGATATTCCAGAATCAGAATATTTCATCCTGCCAACTCTTACAGTTAATTTTCCCCGCTTAATAAGCTATTCCACAGGGCTGATGAAAAACAGGCCCGGAAAGTCATCGAATCCAATATTTGCAAGCATTCCGCAGACCCTGAAATGTCATAATAAAAATCTGACAAATTGTTTATCTATTCCTTTGTAATATTCCTTTACTCGGGGAGCTTCTTGGAGGCTGAGAGGACGAAAGGTCGACCCGTAGAACCTGAACCAGGTAATACTGGCGGAGGGAATGGTGATGGAAATTATAAACGAAAATAGCAAACCCGGCAGCAAAAACAGATCTGTAAGTTTTTTTGGCTTTATCATGGTTTCTGATGGGGTGATCCTGTAATGTATTCACGAAGCCAGAGGTCTCTCATCCTTTCCAGCACTTCCAGTTTTTTTCTGTGGGGTATAATCGCAACAATAGGGCCACTTTCCCTGTCTTTTCCCTTCCTTTCAGGGGTATCGGTGATAACCAGGACAATAATTCTTTCCACCGGCCCTGTATTTGTGCTGGTAGGAAATCTTTCCATGGGATACCTTGCAGACAGGATAGGGCGAAAGACAGTTTTCATAACAACAATGATCTCCTATTCCATTGGAGTTATTGCAATAACTTTTGCAAATAATCTTCCTGTCCTGCTGATTGGCCTTGTTCTTTCCCAGTTCGGGGTCGGAGGAGAAGAGCCATCCTCAATTGCACTGGTTGCCGAGGATTTCGACGCAAAGAAAAGGGCTTCAATTCTCACGCTGGTGGCAAATTTCAGCAACATAGGAAGTTTTTTCATATCCGGCATCTTCATTGTAGCAGCATCGGCCACCACATCGCTAACTGGAATTTTCTCCATTATATTTCCTTCGGATTTTGCACTGAGCGATGATCTATTCAGGCTGGTGCTGCTCCTTTCCTCAATAGTGCTGGTCGGTATAATGGTCTATTCCAGGTTAAGGATTCCGGAATCATTCAGGTGGCTCAATTACAAGGGGAGAAATGAGCAGGGGTCAAAGGTGAAAAGCGGCCTCAATCTCAATGGCGTTGAGGACAACATGCCAATGAAACCTGGATTTATCAGTATGTTTTTCCTTATTTCAATGGCGATTTCTCAATATCTGACTTTCGGCCTAATGGCATATATCATAGGTCCTACGGAATTCGCTGGGAGCGAGAGTTCAGTGCTGATTTTCTACGCACTTCTTGGAGCTTCAGTTGCAGGGTTCATAGCAATGCCCCTTGTTTCAAGGAACAGGAAATCCTATACATTTTACGCATACATGGGCGGCTTCTTCTCCATGGTTGTTATCTTTGCGCTTGTCAACTATCTTTCAAATCTTCTCATATTCATTCCTCTGCTCATTGTGAACATGGCATTCAGTGAATTTGCCTGGGCTTCAAGAACAACCCTTGAACCTGAACTGCTTGCCACAAGGCACAGATCATTCGGAATTGGAATCATCAGGATGTTTCCCATGGTGCTTTACATAGTTTCCATATCAATCACGGCAAACTTCGGCATTTACCAGTTCATACTCTATAATCTCGGACTATGGTCTTTGGGAGCTCTAGGCGCCATCATATGGAGGTTTTACGGTACAGAGACAAGAAACATCAGCCTTGACTATTAGAAAAGGTGCAATTGTAGCAGAGAAATCACGGGTAATACGCTCAGAAGAAGGAAAGATGCGTAAAAAAACATCCGGAAAAGCTCACCTGTGAATCCAAGGATGTCACCATTTATTCCCCCGAACTTTGAAGTTATACTCCTGGACACTATCATAAGGATCAAGGTGGACACTGCAAATGCCACAACTATGTATACGTTGAGAAACAATGCTATGATGAGGAAGGGAACCAAATTCATGAAAATTA
>JAMCPQ010000017.1 GCA_023379825.1 Thermoplasmatota archaeon
CTTGCCTATATACGGGAATATGAGGGGGAGAAGATGCTATGCCTTTTCAATATTTCCAGGAAACATACTTTTGTGGAACTTGATCTTAGGGAGTTCGCGGGAACAAGGCCTGTGGAAGCCATAACGGAGGCAGCCTTCCCCTCGATTGGTGAATTGCCTTATTTCTTCACGCTTCCACCGAAGTCATTCTTCTGGCTTTCTCTTCTTGATCCGTCTGAGGTTAAGGGAGAATGGGAAACATGAATATAGGAGACAGCGAATTCATTGAAAATAAGATAATTCCTGAACTGGCAAGGAGGATACCTGCAACCAGATGGTATGCTGAGAAGTCGGTAAGGGACCCGGAATTTTCAATATTTGACATGCTGGTTCTTGATGAATGCTCCACGGTTTATCTGATAATCGAAGTCAAAACAGAAGGTTTCAGGAAAAATCTATATTCAGTGCCTGTCCAGATAGGAGTGGAGCCAAAGGTACCGAATCCACTTGAATTGGAAATATTTTACATGGGCCAGAGTGTTATGATCTCTGACGCACTCTACTCAGAGACATACTGGGATTCGTTCCGCAACTTTCTCATAACAGGGAAAAGGCTGGAGACAATGCACGGATCATTGATTTTTGAGCTGGAGGACACGGGTGAGAAGCACCTCCATCCCACAGTAAGGACCGTCAGGGTTATTTCCTCTGAACAGAGCAACAGCTCCGTTGTAATCAATGATGACATGATTTTCAAACATGTGAGGAAAATAGTACCCGGAAACAACCCGGACTATGATGTCCCATCCTACCTGTGGTCAAATACAGGCTTCCGCAACACACCGAAACCTGTGGGAAAGGTCACATATCTTAGAGATGGTGTTACCTACCATATCGGTTCACTTTCACTCTTCCTGAAATCATCGAAGGACTGCTGGACATATTTCAGCGATCTTCTATCTGCAACTCTCAGAAATATAACCGGGGAGGAGGCTCCAGAGAAAGTGCTTGAGATACTTAAGGGATGCAGGAGAATTGGGGAGATAACCTCTGAACTTCACACTGCTCTGACTGAAGAAAGCAATATACCTGATTTCGGGCCATCTAAAATTGTCCCCACTGATGTATATGACTGGAAAAGCGAATACATGTCACTGATAAAGCAGTTTTTCATGGCCTGGGACCACATGCAACCAAATGATGTTAAGGAAAGGTTTGACAGGCTTGTTAGAAGGGAGGAGTTCAGGAAGTCACTGGAATCCATTGCCGATAACATAGATCTCCTTAAGGATGGCACAAGATACAAGATAAGGATTCACGGAGATTACCATCTGGGCCAGGTGTTATGGACAGGGGAGGACTTCATGATAATTGATTTCGAAGGGGAACCCATAAGGACCCTACAGTACAGAAACTCCAGATTCTGCCCCCTTAAGGATCTTGCCGGAATGCTCAGGTCTTTTGATTATGCTGTAAAGAACAGCCTTCTCTCAGTACCAGCCTCCGACATGACAGAAAAATTCTCAAAAAGGCTGCTTGATGAGATGGCAAATGAATTTCTAAGGAGTTACCTCCAGAACAGTAATTCCACACTGCCTGTTTTACCCAGTTACCCCGGTGAATTCAGAAAGATCCTTACTTTTTACGAGGCTGAAAAGGCCATCTATGAATGCCTTTATGAGATGGGGAGCAGGCCGGCGTTCCTTCAAATACCGCTGGAAAAACTGCTGGAACTCGCCGGATAGCGGTAAGAATAATAAGCACGTCCTGATAATGCCACACACTTGATTGGTAGATTATCCATGGTAAGGCTGGGAACACCATACCCTCAGGGTGCAACCTATGACGGTACCGGGGTTAACTTTGCAATTTATTCAGAAAATGCCACTTCTGTCGATATAGATTTGTTCAGGAGGGCTGAAGACTCAACACCCTATGAGGTAATAACGCTGAAAGAAAGGGATAATTTTGTATGGCACGGCTTTGTCTCCGGTCTGGATCCGGGAAGCCTTTATGGCCTCAGGGTTGATGGACCATACAAACCAGAGGAGGGCTTTAGATTCAATAAAAATAAGCTTCTCATTGATCCTTATGCACGGGCTATAACCAGCAACATATCATGGGACAACTCACTTTTCGGTTATGATCTTGAGCATCCAGAGAAAGATCTATCATTCAGCAAGTCAGATGATGCGGGGTTCATGCCCAAATGCATAGTTGCTTCCAGAGACTATGACTGGAGGGGTGACCAGAATCCACAGCTCCCCTGGAACAGGACGATAATATACGAGACTCATGTGAAGGGAATAAGCAAGCAGAGAGAGGATATTGAGCCGGAACATCGTGGAACTTACAAGGGGCTTGCATCCCCCAGAATGATCAGTTACCTAAAGGACCTTGGAATAACGGCAGTTGAACTTCTTCCGGTCCATCATAAGGTAGAGTCCAAGAATCTCATAGACAAAGGTCTTCATAACTACTGGGGCTATGACACAATAGGGTATTTCGCCCCTGACTCCCGTTACTCCACAATTGGGCTTCCAGGATCTCAGATCAATGAGTTCAAGGACATGGTCAGGGCACTTCATGAAAACAATATAGAAGTGATACTGGATGTTGTGTACAACCACACAGGTGAAGGGAACCACCTTGGCCCTACACTGAGCTTCAGAGGGATTGATAATTCCACCTACTACAGGCTCAGCATGGAAAACAGGCGCTTTTACAATGACTTCACCGGGACAGGGAACAGCCTGGACGCAAGGCAGCCCCAGGTGTTGCAGCTTATTATGGACAGCCTCAGGTACTGGGTCCTTGAGATGCATGTGGACGGTTTTCGCTTTGATCTTGCTGCCACTCTTGCCCGGCAGCTGCATGATGTGGATCAGCTTTCTGCATTCTTTAACATAATTCATCAGGACCCAGTTATCTCAAGGGTGAAGCTGATTGCAGAGCCCTGGGACGTTGGACCCGGAGGATATCAGGTTGGCCAGTTTCCCACACTGTGGGCTGAATGGAACGGAAAATACAGGAACAGCATGCGAAGGTATTGGAAGGAAAAGGGTGCCGACATCGGGGAATTTGCAACCAGAGTATCCGGTTCGCCTGACCTTTATGAGACCAACGGGAGAAAGCCCCATGCCAGCATAAATTACATAACTTCACATGATGGCTTCACAATGTATGATCTTGTCTCATACTCAGAAAAGCATAACGAAGCTAATCTTGAGGGCAACAGAGACGGAATGGATGAAAATTTTTCTGAGAACTTTGGCGTTGAGGGTGACACTGATGATCCAAAGATAATGAGAGAGAGGCTCAAAAGGATGAGAAGCCTCATAATTTCTCTGCTCACATCCCAGGGGGCTCCAATGATTCTTGGTGGAGATGAGATGTGCCGTTCCCAGAAGGGTAACAACAACGCCTATTGCCAGGATAATGAGGTGAGCTGGTACAGCTGGGATCTGAAGGATTACAAGAGGGACATGCTGGAATTCACAAAGAAGATGATAGGAATCCGCCTGAAATACCATGTCCTCAGGAGGAGGAACTTCTTCCATGGAAGGATCATGGCAGAGAACGGGTCCATCAAGGATGTTGTCTGGCTTGCCCCGGACGGGCATGAGATGACTATTGATGACTGGAGGAACAACACCAGTTCCGGTGCAATAGGTGTCCTTCTTTCAGGGCTCGGCATAGAGGATACAGGATACGATGAGAAGATACTTGAGGATGATCTGCTGCTTCTATTCAACCCAACGGATAAGGCTGTAGAATTCAGGGTTCCAACAGCATGGAAAGGGCAGGAGATACTCATAGATTCTGTTCCGGAGAACCTGAACCGTTACCCCATAGCTATGGACTGGAAAGTAATCACTCTGGAGCCGGGCTGTTCAGCAATTGTCAAGGAGAAAAAATACTAAAGGTAGACAAGGACCCCTTTCTTCATGAAAACACCTTCTCCGGATGAGATCAGGCAGCTTCCATCCATTGTGGATGGCAGATCATAAAGAATCTCCCTAACATGATCAGGGAATGGGATGTTCTCCTCAAGAAAACTGGCAGCCAGCTTGAGGCCCGTCCGGTATGAAACCATGATTGGTTTTGTTCGTTCACTAACAGCGTAATCTGATGTTCGTCCAGAAACATATCTTTTTCTGAGGCCAATAAGTCCTCTGTAGAGGTCCAGGAATTCCTGGCCATCGCTGCTCTTTTGCTTTTCCCACCCGATTTTTGAGCTCAGGAAAGTTTCAGGATCGTTTGGATCAGGAATATTTTGCTGCCATCCGAATGATTCGAATTCCTTTCTTCTCCCATCAAGTATTGACATTGCGATATCTCTATCATTTGTGTCAACAAAGAATAGAAATGGGTTTGTCTCTCCGTACTCCTCTCCCTGAAACAGCATGGGAGTGAATGGGCTGAGCAGCGTAAGGGCAGCTGCCTGCTTTGCCGCTTCTTTTCCTGCCAGAGTTATAAGCCTTTCTCCGAAAGCCCTGTTGCCGATCTGGTCATGATTCTGGGAGCATACTACCAGCCTTGATCTGTCTGCCTCACCAAAATTTGTCCCTCTTGTCTTCTTAAGATGCTGGGACCACCTGCCATTGTAATCAAATCCATGCTTAAGAGTTCGGAGCAGGTCTTCCGGGGCCCCGTAATCCATGTAGTACGATCTACTCTCACCGGTGAACAGTGTATGAAGAGAGTGATGAAAATCATCGTTCCACTGTGCATTTAATCCGTAGCCGCATTTATCATGCTTTTCTGTAATTTTTAGGTCATTCTGGTCTGTTTCCGCTACTGCAACTATCCTTCTCCCCAATTTTTCTGTAAGATCTGAAAAAATGCTGCCAATATCCGCCAGTATATGCCTCGGGGATGTATCAATTATCCCATGGACTGCATCCAGCCTCAATCCATCGAAACCGTAGTCTTCAATCCAGAAACGGACATTTTCAAGTATGAATCGTCTCACAGAATCCGAATACGGGCCATCCAGGTTGAAGCAGTTACCCCATGGTGTCCTGTGCCAGTTTGAATGGAATGGCCCGAATCTATCCAGATAATTTCCGATAAAACCTGAATGATTGTAGACGACATCAAGAATTACTGCAATCCCTCTGCTGTGAAGATATGACACAGTATTCCACAGATTCTCAGGGCTTCCGTAACACGATGCCGGAGAATAAATATAAACGCCATCATAACCCCAGTTTCTGGTGCCGAAGAACTGAGCTACCGGCATTATCTCAACAGTATTTATTCCAAGATCAATGAGATGATCAGCAATATGACTTATACCAGAATAGTTACCAGACGGGCTTAATGTTCCAACATGGCATTCATAGATCACCATGTCCTTGAGATCAATCCCTTTCCAATCACTGTCCAGTGACCTGAAATTATCAGTGTCTATAAACTGGCTGAGACCATTGATGCCGGATGGCATGAATCTTCCAGCAGGGTCAGGGAAAGGCCCTTCCCCATCAAGAATGAAACCGTAGAGGGAACCAGTTCTGTTTCCGCTTAGGGACACCTCCCAGAATTCTTCTCCGTCTCTTTCCATTTTTACCTTGGTTCCGTCGATATTCAGAAATACTTCCCTGGCTGTAGGTGCCCATACTCGAAATGAGGTCTCATGATCCAGTATGGCTGGCCCGAAACTGTATCTTCTTTTCCTGCTTGTAATGCTCATTCCAGTGACATCTCCTCCTCAGGTTTCCCAAGTAAGATGTCCACAGGAAACCCGCCCATCAGATCCTTCAGGTAAATGATTTTTCTAGGTATGGTAACTTTCCTCCCACTGATCAGGCTCTTATATTGTCCACCGAGATTTCCAAAGTCAGTTCTCATATCATCCCAAAGCTGGCTGAAATCCATGGTTTCATCCTGAATAACTGCCCCTGTGTGTAGCGGCAAAATAACTATGATCGCATAGTCGCCGAATCTTCTGGCGTAAACTAGAGTATCATCCGCCCTGAGTCCGGAAGGGATAACCGGAACATATGAACCAAAGCGGAACAGATCTGGCATATTTTTCCTGAGGTTCAGAATTTTCTGGATCAGATAGAGCTTGAGAAAAGGGAATCCAATGTCGGCGAGTTTGGCGGTAAAATCTTCAAGGCTGTATGCATCAGGAAGAGAATCGAGTTTAATTGACAGATCTTCATGGTCAACAGGCCTCCTGTTGTCCGGATCCACGAAGCTGTAGTCCCAGCCCTCTGAACCCCTGTAAATGTCAGGGAAACCTGGAACTGTAAGCTTAAGGATCGTTTGCGCAACAGAATTCAGATATCCCGGTATTGAAATTCTCTTCTGGAATGATTCCATATCAGAGAGGAACTGTCCATTCTTTGACTCATCAAGTATGTCCGAAAGAAATGTCTCAAAATTGGATTCATATTCAAGGTCGGGCTCATACCACTCTGTTGTTCTTCCACCTTCACGAATTATTTTCCTGAGATAGTCATGTAGCCTTTTCACATATTCAGAATCACTGGAAGAGCCCGGAGGGGAACCTGCGAGGACCTGATATATGAGATACTCCTGATTCTCCACGGGGCACCTTACACCATGGTAAACCCTCAGAAAACGGGAGTTCATTCTCATCCATCTCCTTACTGAATAGTTCCAGAATTCAGGGTTATCCTGGATTGCATTAATCCTTGCCCTTAGATCCTCTCCGAACTTTGTGTCATGGGTTGAGGTAAGGTTCATGCTGTCAGGAATCTGGGACATTCTTATCTGTATGCTTTCATGAAACTCATCTGGGGATATGTAATCAACAAAGGGATCGTTACCAACCTCATTTCTTGATATTAACGGATTATGAACATAAAAAAGCCTGTCTTCAATGGATTTTGCATAGAAGGCAGGCTCATACTGCTGCATTCTGACCCTTGGATCCCTTTCCTTGATTGTGCCATGTTCCATTAGGTATTTCGACAATGCATCAAAACAAGTTTCTCTGGAACCCAGGTTCATTGAGGACTTCCTTAATGCAGACCTTATTACCTCTATGTCCTTTTCCCATTGTCTCCCCTTCCTTAGGTATGTTCTGTAAACCGGCATCTGGATGATGTACTCCCTTAAGCTGCGGAAGAGAGACTTGAAAGTTATATCATGCCCATAATCTCTTCTCTTTATATCCTCATAGATCTGAGAAGTTATGTTGATGAGATCTCCATAGAGTTCCCTGTCAAGGATTCCTTCCTTTGATTCCCTGACTATTTCTTCAGAACCCCTGGCTGTGCTGACAAGAGAACTGTAAATCTTATTCATTGCAATTGAACTTTCCCTGTCCGACTGGAGAGCGTTGCAAAGGAAGAGAAAATCATAGCCTGTCGTTCCTTCAATTGGCCATTTCTGGTTTATGGATTCTTTGTAAGACAGTACTTTTTCCACTATAACAATGAGATCAGGGAATCTCCTGCGCAATTCCATCAGATACTGATATGGATCATATATTCCGTCAATGTGGTCAAGCCTGACCCCGTCAATGAGCCCCTCACTTATGAGTGAATAGAGTTTCCCAGATATGAAATGTATATTTTCAGTGTCAGAAGAGTTGATAGTAATCAGGCCATTCACGTTGAAAAAACGCCTGTAATTGACCTCATGGTTCGTGCTTCTCCAGTTTCTCAGTGTGTAATTCTGAGAATCCAGGAGTTCCATCTTCTGAATATCAGTAATATCAATCTCCTGTTCCACATCCAAAGTTTTCGATGATTTTTCTCCACTTTGGCCTACACTGCTGCCATTAAGCATATTGTTTAGCAACTCAATAGAACCGGCTGATAGTGGAAGGCGGTGGTCGTAGTACTTTAAAGCATATCTGTCTCCCTTCCTCACAAGAGATATCTTTTCCAATTCTCTCACATAGTCGTCTGAGAGTATGGGGCAAACTATCTTCCCATTGAAAAATGGACTGTCCCAGTCTATATCAAAAAGATTTCTGTACTCAGATAGGCGGCCTTTTTCCAGAATGTCATAAAGATACACATTCTCAGTGGAAAATGCCATGTGGTTCGGGACAAAATCCTGGATCCATCCGATTCCGTTATCCATAAGGCTCTTGCGAAGTCTTCGGAAACCGTCCTCGCCGCCAAGCTCATGGTTAATCACATCAGGATTTACCACATCATATCCATGAGTGCTGCCTTTCGTTGCTTTCATTATGGGGGATGCGTAAACATGGCTTATGCCGAGCCTTGAAAGATAAGGTATTGTCTTTTCGGCATCTTCGAATGTGAATTTCTCGGAAAACTGGAATCTGTATGTCGCCGAAGGTACTTTCAAATTTGTCCCATCTTTAATGGTATCCCATATTTATCTCTTGGCAATAGGGTTTCCCTAAGGGATATTTTACATACTATGGAAAACAAATTAAATTTGCACTCAATAAGGGAAAGTGTCTTCAAGCGCTGACCCGTCAATTCTTGTTGAGAACCTTGTCAAGTCATACGACGGCAGAAAAAATGCTGTGGATGGCCTCAGCTTCAGTGTTGACAGGGGAGAGATATATGGTCTACTTGGTAAAAACGGGGCGGGAAAGAGCACAACTATAAAGGTTCTGACAACTCTGGTCCCTCCTACCTCCGGAAGAGTTTCCATATCAGGTATAGATGTGGTAAAGAAACCGAACCTCATAAGAAAGATCATAGGGGTGGTTCAGCAGGAGGAGGCCTTTGACTTTACCACTGTTGAACAGAATTTCAAAATATACGGCATGCTATGGGAAGTGCCCAGGGAGACAGTTAAGGCAAGGACCGAGGAACTCATTGAACTTTTTAATCTTACGGAAGTTAGGAGGAAGAGGGTCTTTGAACTTTCCGGAGGACAGAAGAAAAGGCTCCAGGTTGCCAGAGAATTCATTCATGATATGGAAGTGCTCTTTCTTGATGAGCCGACTGTGGGTATGGACCCAATAATGAGGAGGTCAGTTCTGGATTTCATTTCTAACAAGGCAAAAAATGGCCTGACAATACTCTTTACCACCCAGATTCTTGAAGAGGCTGATTATATATGCAGGCGGGTGGGGATTATTGACCGTGGAAAGCTGGTGGCTGAGGGCAGCTCGGATGAACTAAAGAACAGATACGGCGCCTCAAAGAAGCTTTCAGTCAGAACTTCCAGAGATCTGAGTGAGTCAGAAATAAGTGAATTCAATGGGCTTATGATCTCCATAGAGGACGTTGATGATTTCAGCGTTGGAAGAAACGAGATATGGGCAATGGGAAAACAGATGAACAGAGTAATGAATGAAGTCATGAGAAAGATGGCTGCCATGTCGATTGATGTGGAACAGGTGAACATGGATACACCCTCCCTTGATGATGTTTTCCTGGATGTGGTAAAAAGATGAGGATACCCGCATTCATCAGGCTTACCATAAGGAATGTACGGGTTAACACAGATCCGGGCACAATGCTTTTCATGCTTGGTCTGCCGGCACTGTATCTTGTGGTTCTTGGTATAATGTTTCAGGGAATTATTCCCTCGATTGACATAAACAGTTCTTCCATTTCATATACAAAGTTCCTTGCGCCCGGAATTGTTGGAATGCAGGCATTTACGGCCGGAAACATTGGCGGCGGAATGCTCTGGTCTGACAGAAGGTGGGGGATGTTCGAACAGCTCCTGGTAGGACCTTTCAGGCGATCGGAATACCTTTTGGGAATCATGGTTGTTTCCATAATATTCTCATTAGGAGGCAGTGCTATTATGATCGCCCTGGCAATATCCATATCCGGATCATTTGCCTTCACCGCAGTGTCTGCAGGGTATCTTATCCTGATCCTAGTTGCAGGGACAATATTCTTCTCATGCCTTTTCCTCATAATATCAATTGTTGTAAGGACTATGCAGGCCTATAACACAATTACTATTTTTCTCTTTTTCACCCTTGATTTTGCCAGCACTGCATTCTACCCCCTGACATCAAAGACACCGCTTGCACTGAGGGCAGTCTCGGATATCAATCCCCTGAGCTATGTTGCAAACGTTGTAAGGGATGCAATGGTTTATGGGGTATCCGCACAGACAGGATATCAGACCCTGATTGTATTGCTCCTTATGTTCGTGTTCTTCGGAATATCGCTATATCTTTACAGAAATGTGCAGACAGGCCTCTGAAATGCATTGCAAAGGATGAACGTACATTAGTGGAATCCACAACTGACAACTGGGCCAGAGATTATGCGGCATATTCAGGCGAAGGATAGAAGATCGTTGTGATGGAAGTTCCTGTGGAGGATGTAAGCACCCCCAAACTTCCAATACATGAGATGCCATATTCAAGGCTGCAACATCTCTTTAGGTGTGAAAATCCAGGAGTCATATTCAAATCATATTCTAAACGCTCTTCTGTCCCGGTTGGACTCTCTTTGGATTTTACTTCAGGGCTAATTCCGGTGCATACCTCGATGGGTTGCCTAGGGAGGAAAAATCAGAGTGAAACAGATGGCGAATAGAAAATATTGAACTTGTTATGAATAGTGAAAATTTGCCGATAATCGATGTTTCATCGGGATTGTGCTGATACGTATACAATGGAATGAAAAAGAAGAAGATTGGAGACCATTCCCTGTTAGGGGAAAAAAAAGATATCCAGGTCAAATCTTGGTAGTACCGTGCAAATTAGGGAAACCAGCTTAAACTGAAGCATGTTCCGTCAGCTAAGGTTCAGCGGATCTTGAACCTAATATTTTTATATTTTTTCAAGTATTTGGAGGGAGAAATGGAATGCGGCTTCTAAAGATAGGGATTCTCATAATTGCCGTAGGATTTCTTCTACTTGTTTCAGGTGTCACAATAAATCCTAATTTTCATAACATTTCCAGTACCACGATTACAACTGCAAGGTTCCATCAACTTACCCGCTATGACAACGGATTTTATGTAACAGAAATACCATCCAATATGACTTCACAGGCCACAGACTGGGATATAATAGTGAACCCAAATTCTGATGGGCCCGGTAACGTATCCTGTTTAATTCCAATGAAGGATCTCTCTAACCTCAGCTACTACACACTGCATAAGTTTGGGATAAAGCCTTCAAACAATGATTCGGCGAGTATATGGTTCAATAATGTCCCTAAAGGTTCCTATGCGTTTGTTGAAGCCCAAAACAATTCACTGGGATTGAGCATTGTTCCGGAGATACCACTGGACGTTGGGGGCATACTTGCGTTTGCTGGAGCAGTTCTGATCTTCTCTGGTTTTGTCATCACCATCATTGCGATTGTTGACAGGAGAAGATAGTTTAGAAATGAGGTAGAAAACTGAAATATGACTATCTCAGGCGTTGAATTTAAAAACTGCAGAAAGGTCCGGCGTAAATTTTGTTTTTCACATAAGGAGGCGCCCATTTGAGGCCACAATGCTGAAAAACGGAGCCTCCATCTATTCTTGCCAGGACTTCTTAGGCACTGTGACCTTGGGACCAATGAGGTTTATCTGTATCCGAAACCGCAGGAAACCGTTGAGGAATTAAAATCGAAAATGAAAGTATTTTTCGGATGGATAAGAAGGAGCTACGCATCAACGAAATGAAGGACCTAATATGACGCCGCTGGTCGGATTCGAACCGACGACCGCTCGGTTAACAGCCGAGTGCTCTACCAGCTAAGCTACAACGGCAGGCTGAGAGTGGAGAGTCCAACAATTATCTTAAGATTTTCGCTGTACTTTCAATCACGTGGGTTTTATCACCACTATGTTAAAGCCGGGCATGCCTGAATTGGTCCGGATGTCCTGGCAGGGTCCCCCTGTTTCCTCTCTGTCCCGCACCCCTTCAGCATCGATAGTTCAGGATACCGTTGCTCCCTTCCGGTCCTGGCGGGATTTCCTGGCAAACCAGAGGCTGAGATTCCTTCGATTCCCAACCCATGGACCTACGATCCAAAGGGACAGAACTTCATTGCCTCCACAGGGCCTGACAGAAGTCCGGTTGGCCGCTCCAGGCTGTCGCCCCCGCATATAGACTTCAGGTAACAGAGAGTGCCTGACTCCCCGGCCTAGCCCGGCTCTTTGAAATGAATAACTTATTATAAAACGTTTGGTGAGTCACCTTCCTGACTCTGAACTGAATGGAAAGGCATTTTACTTCCCGAATTATAGGAAACTGTGGAAAGTGTCCCTGATAGTGTCATCTCTGAAATTTTCAGAGATCAGTTCCCTGAAACGGAAATATCTGAGATAAGGTTGTTCTCCAGGGGATGGAACAGCATTCTTTATAGTATCAATGGAAAATACATAATGAAATTTCCCCGGGACATTCAAGCATCACATGAACTGGAGATGGACATGTATATAACTGAAAGGATAAGGCCATACATCAATGGAATACAGATTCCACATTATATCCACAGGCACTATCACAATTCTCTTCTCACCGGGATTTATGGGATCATAGAAGGGGAGCCACTTATCCAGCCAGATCCTTCGCATTATGGGAAAGGAAATCTGTTCAATGAACTGAGTAGCCAGGAGAGAAAGACAATTGCAGAATCCCTTTCGGAACACCTGAGAAGAATAAACAGGATACCGGAAGATATTTTCAAGGACTCCAGAAATGAAAGAAAAGGAAAATGGGTTAATGCATTCAAAGGGATGCTGGATGAATACCGCCAGTCATGCATTCAGTATTTTCCACAGCATCTGCAACATGAAGTGGGATCATTTCTGGACAGCTCCTTCAGATCAATAGATAAGGATTCATTCAAGGAAGTACCAATTCATGCTGATTTTGGAGGCTGGAACATACTTTACTCCAGAAAAGAAGGAAAAATTACGGGAATCCTGGACTGGGGAGGTATGATGGTCGGCGATCCTGCCTATGACATATCAGAACTTATTGTCTCATTTGGTCCGGATTTCGCAGAATATGTCGTAGGTCTTGCATACAGGAATGATTTGAATATAATTGAAAGAAGTATTGTATATGCCAATCTTGCTGGTTTTCTGGACATATCTTATGGAATAAGGCTTCATAATGATTCACTCCTAGCCTCCGGGATAAGAATGATTTTGAATCAATTGTGAGAATTCAAAACAGATTCAGGTACGATTCATGAAAATTGACCTGCAAACATTCCAACCAAAAATTGCCTGTTTATTTGAAGATTAATAAAACTTAAGAATATAACTGCTATACAGAGTTGTCAGTTCGGGGAGCTTCGAAAGAGGCTGAGAGGACCGTAAGGTCGACCCTTGGAACCTGATCCAGGTAATGCTGGCGGAGGGACTGAGATGATTGTATCAGACATACATTGTGTCAAAGCGGAATTGGATTGCTATAGTGTTTTTCCCTTAAATTACGGTGTTTCCAAATGAATCCTGCGAGGAAGTCACTGGTTACATCAACTTTCAGCGGGATGTTCCTCTGGGGGGTTATTGCTTCAATAGCGCCCCTTGGAAAGAGCTGGCCCTTTGTCCCGGATACAGGCATATTCAGGATCCTACTGGTTGTGATAGGGCCGTCCTTTTCACTTTTCGGAAGTTTTCTCATGGGTTTTGTGTCAGATTACATCGGAAGGAGAAAGATATTCATAGCAACAATAGCCCTGTATTCAATTGGCCTTGCTGTAATATCCCTTTCATATTCGGTTTTCTCCCTTCTGTTTGGGATTGCTCTCTCCCATTTTGGGGTTGCCGGGGAGGAGATCCCTACCATTTCACTTCTGGCAGAGGACAGTACGAAAGAGTCCAGAGGTTCTTTAGTAACAAACGGGATGAACTTCAGCAACATCGGCAGTGCATTCATCGCCGGTGTATTCCTTTTCATTTCGCTGGGAAATTTCCCTCTGCTTTACCAGAGGCTTGCGATTGGGATTATGGCCATTCTTCTTGTGTGCCTCATCATCTATTCCAGAATCAAACTGCCGGAATCATTCAGATGGCTTGGTGTGAAGGGGAGAGGGAAAGAATCGTCCCAGCTCTCAAAGGAGCTGGATATTGAAACTTCTGACAATGAGGGCAACCATCCAAGCAGGCCCTTTTCTCTGAGATATTTTGTGCTGGGAAGCATGGCCCTTTCACAGTACCTTACTTTTGGGCTGATGGCCTATATAATACCATATTATGAGTTCTCATCGGCGACAAAGATAGATTATCTTGTTTTCTTCGGCCTACTGGGGGCATCCATAGCGGGACCGTTTGCTGGCAGACTCATATCCTCTGGAAGAAAACTATTCACGCTCCTGTCCTTTGCAGGAGGCCTTTTTTCTGTACTGATAATCCTACTGGTAGTGAACTCTCTGGGAAATCTCTTGGTTTATGTGCCGCTGCTTTTTGTAAACATGGTATTCAGTGAGTTTGCATGGGCAGCCAGGACTACACTTGAGCCAGAACTATTCAGGACTGGAACAAGGGGACGTGGTATTGCACTTGTCAGAGTTATTCCTATGGTTGCCTATCCAATTACCATAGTTCTATTCGCGAACTTCAGTCTGGGGCAGGAAATAGTCTCCAACATAATACTCTGGATAATAGGCCTGGCTGGAGCGGCAGTCTGGTTTTTCTACGGATACGAAACGAAAAAGATGGAACTGGATCACAGGCCAGAATCATCAGGCATTTAAAAAAAAAGGATTAAGGATCTACTGTTCCTCTTCCATATTTTTGGCGTATATCCCTACAATCTCCTTGAATCCAAGTTTTTTGTAGAAATTCAGGGCAATAGGGTTTAGCGATGGAAACTCCGCAGACACAAGACCAACCTTCCTCCTGGCAAATTCTCCATTCATGTAGTCAAGCATAAGCTTCCCCGCGCCTGTCCTCCGGTACTCGGGCATAACGTAAAAATCCATTATTCTGGCCTCTGTCTTTGGAAGGTAATAGAGCCTTTTGTTGAAATTAACACGCATTACCCCTACAACCTTTCCTGAGATCTCGGCCACTATGTCAGTGCATTTTTCTCCCTCTTCAAGAGATTTTTTCAGTTGATCCATGATCTCGGCTTGGGCATCCGGAGATACCTCGAAAAGCGGGTCAAATTCTCCATTTAGCTTCTTGAGCCTTAGTATCATGTCAGTCACAGGCTCAAGGTCTTCTTTTTTCATCTTTCTTATAACCGGCTTAGTTTTCAATTTTATTACCTCCTGGAAGTTCTTTTATCAGTCGTTCCTCCATCAGTTTCATGTAAACACGTCTGTTTTCTTCTATCAGGTCATGGGCAGTTCTGTAAAAACCTTCCCTTGAATTGTTCTTTCTGGCAAGTCCCATCTCCACTGTCTTGGATGCCACTGCTGCTGCCACCGCAGGGTATAGCTCCCAGTCATCCATGGTGGGGACAATCTTCTCAGCATCCGGATCCTTGACGAAGTTCGCTATCTCATATGATGCAGCAACCATTATCTTGAAGTTGACACCCTTGGCCCTAGCATCAAGGACTCCACGGAAAACTCCAGGAAAGACAAGGCTGTTGTTTATCTGGTTGGGGAAGTCACCTCTGCCTGTAGCAACGATGCTTGCTCCTGCCTCCCTGGCTTTTGAAGGCCAGATCTCGGGTGTTGGGTTGGCAAGTGCGAAAATAATGGGGTCACTGTTCATGGTCTTGATCCATTCCTGCTTGATTGTATCTGGCCCAGGCTTTGATGCCGAAATTATAACATCTGCACCCTTGAAAGCTTTTTCAGATGGCCCCGATATTCTCTCTGCATTGGTTCTCATTGCAAGCTGGTATTTCCAGGGATTGTTAAGCATTAGAGAATCCATATCCTCTCTTTCAGGATTCAGGACACCTTTTGAATCTGCCAGAATTATGTTTCCCTCCTTAAAACCTGCGGCAAACAGCAGATGGGCAGCCGCAATATTTGCTGCCCCAGAACCCAGAAGGACAACTCTTGTGTCCTCTATTTTCCTCCCCGTAACTCGTAAGGAGTTTATCAGGCCTGACAGCGTTATGCATGCAGTACCCAGCTGATCATCATGCCATGCTGGTATTGTGAGGCTTTTCTGCAACTCTTCAAGAATGAAGAAACATTTTGGCGATTCAATATCCTCTAGATTATAACCACCGAAGGATGGTTCAAGCGCCTTTGCAACACTGATGAAATCCTCCTTTGTTCTGGTCCTTATGGGAATGGGAACTGCATTGACTGCCCCCAGAAAGTTGAATATCAAAGATTTGCCCTCCATTACCGGCATCGCAGCTTCTGGGCCAATATTTCCGAGCCCAAGAACCCTGGTCCCATCAGTAAGAATTGCAATGCTGTTCCATCTGCCAGTCATTTCAAATGACAGTTCCTTATTCTGCGAGATTCTCCTTGAAACTTCAGCCACTCCTGGGGTATACCAGATGGAAAAGTCAGAGAGGGAGTGCACAGGCACCTTTGGCATTATCTGAACCTTTCCCTTGTAATATTCAGAGTATTTAACTGCGTAGTTGTTAAATTCCTCTGTCCTCGATACGTCGTCCATCTTATCCCCTAGAAATTTAGACCTTCACTATAAATCTTTTCTTGAAATACCGATTTATGATTCGTTAAAAGTCGAAGTTTTAAATAGTATATCAAAAGAGTGGGATCATTTTATTTTCAGATTGCAGATCACCTGCAATCATGGACATTGAAAATGTCAAGATAAACTGGAAGCCTCTTCTTGAAATACAGAAGAAACAGTTTCAGGACCTCTATCCGGATCTGGATATTGAAAATACATTCGCATCAGTTGAAAATCAGCTAGCCGGTAACCTCATCCCCTCTAGAATCATAATAAATGGAAGCCGCGTCAAGGGATTCGCCTACCTGACAGGAACTGACAGCACTTCGGGAAGAACACATGGATTGCTCTGCTTCCCTGAACCGGACACATTCAGTGAGGATACCCTTGACAAACTTCTTTCATGGATAGAACAGGTCGCATCAAGAAACTCCAGGGAGATCATGATAGGAAACATTGCCGGAATTGATCTTCCTGATAATCTGATGAATTCAAGGGGATATGAAATACTCAGGAGGAGGAGGCTTCTTCTTCCAGAACTGGGAAAATTTTCTGAGGAACCAGAAAAGATCAGAAATACGGCATTCAGGTTTGCCGGAATTGAGGAATTGAATTCCAGCAAATACGTGGATGCCCAGCTGGAAGCATACAAATCAACTCCCGAAGCAAGGTTCCTTCTCCCAGAGAGCCTTGAAGCCAGAATAAAGATGCTCAGAGAGATAATGGATGGTTCATACGGAGACCTGATATATGACGCATCCCGTCTTATTCTTAATGAGGAGGACATTGCTGGAGCCATACTTGTGTGCAGAGGGAGGCCAAGACTGGATGGTACAAGAATTCCAATAATAATAGACTTCTTTGTAGTTCCTGAGTTCAGAGGACTTGGTTTCGGGGAATACCTCATCAGGTCCTCTCTTCATTCACTTCAAAAGAGTGGTTTTAAAAAGGTAGAACTCTGGGTAACGGAGGGAAATAGCGCCGAAAAACTATACAGAAAGATGGGGTTTTCCCCCTCACCCAATGGGGACATTGCATATCTCAAATCGCTCAGGTGATTGATTGAATTATGCGAGTAATTATTCCCATTGTGGCAGGGACAGAGAAATTATCATCTATAGTATGGAATGACAGGCTTTCAGCAACTGTACCCGTTACACCGATCAGCAGTCCGGGGAATCCAGCAAGGAAATAGCCGAGAAGGCAGGTTGGCAGAAGCATTGCAGCAAATCCGGCCCAAGATTTTCTATGGTTGAAAAATAGTTTTGGCGAATGGATATTGCTGCCTACAATTGTTGCCAGAGGATCCCCAACTGTGGAGGCAAATATGATCAGTGCGAATATCTTTCCACTGTCAACAAGCCCAAGGGAGAAGAGGATACCGATTCCAAACCATATAGCGCCTAGGCCTATGGGCACTGATGGCCTTTCAAAATATGAGATGAGGGACCCTATCTTTGTATTGCTCTTTCTGGAGTAGTAATTTCCAATGATCAGGAATATCAGAACTGCCCATGTGATGAACATGCGCAGATAGAAGAATGTTCCAAAGTAAAGGATGGTGAATATGATGAGGCCACCAGCAATCTGAACATAATCCCTTCTCATCTCTATCTGCCTGATCTTACCCTTGGAATGATCATTGCTCCTTATGTTTACCAGGCTACCCTTGTCCCCAAGGAATGCTACCAGCCCACCATAACCGAGGCAGAAATCGAAGTACATCCAGTCAGAGCCGCTTATTCTGAAAACAAACAGCATTATGGATATTAGAATAAGGGCAGCAGCATAGTAAAAGAATCTGACAGAATAGAGATACTTAGATACAATCACTGAAAGAATCAGGACAAGAGCATAGAAAAGTGTGCCTGTTACAAGGTAAAGGAGAACAGCAGGAGGTATTATCAGGAGATAGGAATACATGAACTTGGAGATGTCAACCAGCACTGTAATGAGGACCAGCAGAACAATGAGGAAATCAATGATATAAGGATAGTAAAGCAGGATAGGATCAGGCATGTTTCATGGGAATGGAGTTGAATGTTCTTAAATATAGCCAATGAGGCAAACTTTTCCAAGACATTAATTTATAAAATTCCATTCGCATTATACAACAGCAAACAGATTTTATACTGTTTATCAATCAGGTTTTGTATATGACTATATTTCAGGGAGCTGCTAATAAAAAGATCACTGGCGGGAAATTAACAAGATTCAGGAGCAAAAGGAGGCACGAGCTTGGAAGGGAGCCATCATTTACAAGGATAGGCGCCGATTCAAGAAAGGTACTGAGGGGATTCGGAGGAAATGAGAAGGTAGTTCTGATGAAAGGCCAGAGTGCCAACGTTTACATTCCCTCAGAAAAGAAGACAAAAAAACTCCTTATCCAGACTGTCAAGGAGAACCCTGCGAACCAGCACTATGTCCAGAGAAATATAATGACAAAGGGGACAATTGTACAGACTGAGGCAGGAAGCGCAAGAATAACCTCCAGGCCTGGGCAGGATGGAGTGGTAAACGCAATACTCATATGACTGTTACACTTTATTCCCAGTATTTCAGCCATAACCTCAGCCGTCGCTTGGGCAGAAGAATTAACAGAAATGCTGCCAAAAATTTCAATGTGGACAGACTGAAGGAGATACTGGCAGGCATGAATGTGAAATATGAGGTTCGGGAAGGGCATTACCCAAGGGTTCCGTGGGAGAACTCCAGAATATTCTTTGTTGAAACCGATCTTAAAAAATCATCTCTTCTCAAGATTATTGAAAGGCGCCTTTCTTAGAGGCTTATTTTTCTTGAATGTGTAATACTGAAGCGGATGCTTTAGCCATTTGGAATTGCATATTGTGTCCTCACCTCTGTAGCATAGATGGTTTGACTGCAGCACAGTGCACTTAGGCGGCGAATATTCAGTGCTGGATGTTTGCCCTGTAACGTGGTTCACCTGGTATGTGGTCAGTTTTTCCTTGAAATCTGGTGCAGTTCTGAAGAGCGCAATTATCTCGTCACTGTTCATTCCAACTTTGTGCAGAAAGCTCACAAGTGTAAATCTCGCCATGTGGGGCAAGTTAACCCCATCCTTCATCTGAGAGATGTATTCCTTTATGCAGGGAGGGAATATTGCATAATCCACAGTTCCGAGCTGCACATCCCGTGTGATGCCACGTTCTTCAATCATTTTCATTAAATCATCAAGTATTTCCTTTGCAGGACCAGTATTATTGACTGCATCCTCTCTGGTGATGGATGAATATGCTTCGAAGGCCTTCCTGACAAAAGATTCCCTGATAATCTTTGAAGCAAGCTCCCTGGAGCATAATACCTTGCCATTGCTGACTGCCTGGTTTACAAGCCTGTACCTTGGTCCTGAAATTCTGGAACTGAATGTTATGAACTGCGTAACAGGTATTAGATATCTTTCTTCGTCCAGGGAGAGCTCACAGTTTATCCCCATGGCCCCTGCATAGGACAGAATATCCTCAGAGCCAGTTCTGGTGGATCGCAGTTCCGCTTCCAGTATGTCTCTGGTCCTGTTTATTACCCTTGTAGTCAAAACATTAATATTTAGGGCTTTAAGAAACCAGATCGTCAGGGGAAATGCCCTGAGGTCTTTGATTGATGTTGTGGTTCTCTCCCTTCCACCATCTATAGTTTCCTCTATGAACCTCCTTGCCAGTGACCTTATCTCACCGTTTTCGGGGTCGTTTGAAATTAGAATTCCGGATATTCTGGTACCGTCCATCCGGAAATCAGGTATCTGTGTAGTCTCCATTGATCAGGAAATCTCCACAAGGTCTCTGGTGGCAGTTGTAATGAGATCATAACCCTCTTCAGTGACTATAACATCATCCTCGATCCTGACACCTCCTTTCTTGGGCACATATACTCCGGGTTCCACTGTCACAACCATGTTTGCTTTGAGATTGAAATCGTAATTGGGGGATAGTGCCGGATGATCATGAACATCCATGCCGAGGCCATGCCCAAGAGAATGGATGAATCTGCCTTTGTATTTGGAATGGTCAATCACCTCTCTTGCGGCCAGATCTGCATCTTTGCCGTTTCTGTTTGCCCTGACTGCTTCCATCCCTTTTCTCTGGGCCTCATATACAGTCTCATACATCTCTTTCTGTTCCTGGTCTGCTCTCCCAAATACAAATGTTCTAGTTATGTCAGAGCAGTATCTCTTGTACCTTGCTCCAAAATCTATAAGCACTGTGTCATTTCTCTTCAGCTTTCTGTTTCCAGGGCTGTAATGTGGCATGGATGAATTATCCCCGAATGCAACGATTGTGCTGAAGGATGGCTCTGAAGCTCCAAGATTCATCATTTCATATGCAACAAGTGATGCAACCTCGCTTTCAGTCATACCCTCTCTGATCTTGCCTACTGTGGTGCCAATGGCTTCGCTCCCTATCCTGGCTGCTTCCCTGATCCTGTCCAGTTCCTCTTTTGTCTTTATCTTCCTTGCCTCGCTAATTGAAACTGATACGTCCAGAAATTCCTTGTCCGGTACAACCCTGAGCAGATCCTTATACCTGTCCAGTGTGAGTGATGAATAATTCAACCCAACTGTGGAATAACCGTTAAGCAACTCTTTGATGTATTTCTCATATTCAGATTTCCTGTTGTAAACCAGAACCTCGAGACCTGTCCTCCTTGCACTCTCTTCCTCCAGAGAAGATGTCAGGATCTTGACCTCTTCCGGTGTTACAAAGAGGGCGGAGCCCTCGAATAGGCCGCCGTCGACACCTGTAAGATAAAAAAATGTCTTATCGACTGAATTTTCATTACCCTGCAATATTAGAATGGCCTCAGCCTCCCTTGCGTAATCAAATATTCTCTTTGGGTCCATCAGATATCAACCCTTTATTGCCGGGGCTCTAATTATTTCTTTTCATTGAGTTCGATTACACTTTATATGGGTCTAAGGAATTTAGATTCATTGCTTATCACAGAGATATTCCAGAGCATTCAGGGGGAAGGGAGGTACATTGGCATCCCGATGCTCTTCGTCAGGACAAACAGGTGCAACCTCAGATGCAGGTGGTGTGACTCCACCTATACATTTCAGGGTGGGAATGAGGTCACTCTCCAGGAGCTTGCAGGCAGGGTTAAGGAATACGGGCATGAATGGGTATGCTTCACGGGTGGAGAGCCTCTGCTTCAGAGGGAGGCACTTCAGTTTGTTGATCTTGCCCATGATCTGGGTAAAAATGTACTTCTTGAGACAGGGGGTTCCCTCTCTGTAAAAGAGATGGCCAGAAGAGATTCAGTCTACATTGATATGGACATAAAGACGCCATCTTCCGGAGAGGAAAATTCTCTTTTGAAAGAAAACCTGAACTATCTGAGGGAACAGGATTACATCAAATTCGTCATTTCTGATAAGAATGATCTTGAGTACAGCATAAGGTTCCTCCAGGACAACAGACTGAACGTTGAAGCACTCTTTCAGCCTGCCTGGGGAACATCCCTGCAGTGGATTGCCGAGGAGGTGCTTGGCAGGGGAATTAATGCCAGAGTGCTCCCTCAGCTGCACAAAATCATCTGGGGAGAGAGAAGGGGGGTTTGAATGGATAGAATATTCACTGGCAGATTCTACTTTCGGGGAAAGTTTGATGAATTGGATGTTGCAGTATCTGATGGAAAGATTCAGCGCATAGGCAAATCACTAACAGGCGCTCCAAAGACAAAACTCTGGAAGCCTGCCATACCATCCGGATTCGATTCCCATGTTCACTTCAGGGAACCGGGAGAATCGGAAAGTGAGGACTACAGGACAGGGAGCATGTCTGCTGTTTACGGAGGCACAACTACAGTTCTGGACATGCCGAACAACCTCATACCAATCAGGGATTATGAGCGTTTCAGGAATAAACTTGCAATAGCCTCAGGAAAATCCTTCTGCGATTTTGGGCTCTACTCCCTCTTTGATGGGAGAAATCTGCCTGTGATAGATAGAGATTCATGCGGCCTTAAGATATTTCTTGGTGGAAGCACAAATTCACTTCCAATTTCTGATGAGAGCGATTCCCTTCTCCTGCTGAAGGATTATGAAAAACCTGTCGTGTTTCATGGGGAAAGTGCCTCCTGCCTTTCGAGGCATCTCCTAGCGGAAGTCAAAAATCTCAAAGAACACGATCTGTCCCGGCCGGAGGAATGTGAGATGGAATCTGCAAATTTGCTGGCAAAACACAGTTTCCGATCACCTGTCATGACACACATCAGTTCTCCGAAGACCCTTGATCTGCTTCCTGCCGACTTTGCCACTGAGACCACTCCCCACCACCTTCTGCTCAACAACGACATGGACCTTGGCCCATATGGGAAGTGCAATCCGCCACTTCGTACAAGACAGACACAAGAGGCATTGCTTCAGGCATTTCTTGATGGCAGGATTCATGCAGTTTCCTCTGATCATGCTCCACACCCTGAGGAGAGGAAGGGTGAATTCCAGTACGCATCTTCCGGAATAATTGGTGTTGAGACCAGAATACCACTGCTCCTGGGGCTTGTTGCCAAGAAGATACTTCCCCTTGACATTATGATCAGAACCTCATCATCCAATCCTGCGAAAAAATTTGGATTAAAGAAAGGGATGATTGAAGAGGGTTACTATGCTGATTTCATGACTTTTGATCTTTCTGAGATTAAAAGGATAAACCCGGAGAAACTTCATTCAAAGAACAGTATTACACCATTCTCGGGTTTTGAAGCGGTGTTCCCATCATCCGTGATCCTCAGAGGCGAATTTGCCCTTCAGGATGGGGAGATTATTGAAGATCCAACTGGAGCATTTACCTCAGATCTTATCAGAGAGAACCCTTAATATTAAATCTGCGGTCCCTTCACCATAAGGGATTTCACTTACAATGTCCGAGATCTCCCTGAGTTCCTTCTCCGCGTTGGCCGGTGCGCCCTTCACAACTTTATCCATAAACATAGGAAGATCATTGAAGTTGTCTCCGATCACCATTGCCTCATTTTCCCTTATGGAATAATGATCCATAAGCCATTTCAATGCGAATCCCTTGTTCTGCCCTGGATTGAGTATATGCCAGGAAAAGCCGCTGTTTGTTATTTCCACGCCAGAATCCTGTGCCATTTTTCTAATTCTTGCGTTGTCTTTGCCGGTTGGCCCGTACCCCATTGAGCAGTATCTCCACTGGTTGGTTATAAGGTCTGTTGCAAGCCCCTCTTCCAGCAACCTCTCCAATAATTTTCTTGGCTTTTCTATGCCGAAGAATGATCTGACACCTGTGTCGTCAATCATCACACCACCGTTCTCCCCAAAGACTGGTGCTTCCAGGCCTATGAATACCCTTAAAGAATACATAACAGGAATGACATTTCCACTTACGAGGCTAACCTTAAGGCCATTATCCTGAGCCATCCTCATGGCTTCGATAGCTTTTGTGGATATGGCTCTCCTGGAATCCGTAAGTGTGCCGTCCACGTCCATCAGAATAAGTTTAATCACAGTAAGTGATTGCAGAATCATATTTATGGTAAACCGAAAGGATATCCGGAATCCAACTGAAATTGCCAGGATCAGGATCGAATCCCTTCAAAGAATGATTTTAAGTCACAACGAAGACATAGATTTTCTGAGAAACTGTACAAGAATGATGCAGTTGCTTTCCCAGCGTGTGAATATTACTCTTCCCCTATATATAAAGAGAAGCTTCTGTAAAAAATGCGGCACAACTTATGGTAAGGAGACAGCTGTAAGGATAAGGAGGAATATCGTTCATGTAAGATGCGGTTTCTGTGGTGATCTGAGACGGCTGCCCTACTGACTCATTCATTAAGGGTCTCAATCTGGAACATTACCTTGAATCCCTCAAGGGTTGCCTGAATCTTATCTGCGAACCATATTGAGTCATCTGCAGTGGCGCTGTCGCCCCACTCATATATCATATCATGCTCTCCTATTACAG
>JAMCPQ010000018.1 GCA_023379825.1 Thermoplasmatota archaeon
ATGCCGTGAGCCGGGATTGAACCAGCGACCTCCAGATCTTCAGTCTGGCGCTCTCCCAACTGAGCTATCACGGCGTAAATCAGGGATTGTTTTACCTTATTTAATTATTGGTCTCTCCGGAAACATTGAGTTTAATGTGAAATGCGAAACCACAAAGGGGAATTATTTATACTCTTTTATCAAATCTCACTGGGCAATTTCAGATGGTGTCTCTGAGCATTAAGAACCTGAAGGAGTCGGGAGCCGAGAATATAATCAAAGCGGCCACCCTGTTTTTTCAGGCCGGAATTATGGCCATAGTATGGGTATCCATGCCATTCGCAATAGAGGCTTTTAGGGGAGGATTGTATCTCATAGGAATAGCGGCATCCATCGGTATATTCTCTCAGACACTCTTCAGAATCCCACTTTTCTTTTATCTGGAAAGAGCTGGCAGAAGCACCATTCCCAGTGTTTCCCTGATCATTTCCGGTCTTGCCCTAATTATTCTCACTCTCTCCCAGAATTTTGCAACATATGCAGTTGGGTTTGCCATTTTCGGTTTCTCATCCGCGATGTTCACCCCAATGACCGGACTCAGGGACAGTGGCGTAACAATATACAAGCCGCTCAATGATATTTACAGCATCCGTGTATTTTCCACACTTGGAATTTTCGTGCTGCTTGGTCTTTCTGCCATATATGGGGGGTCAATTGACGGCCTCTATGCAATTCTCTCCCTGTTTGGGCTTGTGACCGGCCTTTTTGGACTGATCCTGAAAAGCAACAAAATTGAAAGAGAATATTCCTCCGGTAAGCATACACCCATGAAGAAGTTCTTCACCGGTGGAAGGACATACCTGAAATCCTTTGATGACCTCAAAAACAGAAGGCTGACCTTCCTTGTTCTGATCACTGACATTGGAATATTTCTCTCAATAACGATGACATTTCCGTTCATTTCATCAATTGGCTCCATTGATGGCCTCTCCAGATCTTATGTATTCCTTATATTCGCCCTCTTTGCTGTTGGCGCATTCTTCCTTGAAACATACGGCAGAATACTTCAGCTGAAGGGGATTTCCAATATCCTGTATTTTGCTAGGCCTATGATATTACTTATCTCGTTCCTTCTTTTCTCTCTAGCAGGGATATCTTCACTTTTTGTTTCTGGACTCATATTCATATTCATCTGGCTCTCAAGCGACCGTCTATCTGCTGGTTCACTGCCATCTTATGTTGATCCTTCAGATGCAAAGAAACTCCCGAAAATGGAGACAACTTTCCTTGTTCCTCTCAGTTTTATAGTCCCACTTTTTGGCTCTCTTCTCTGGTATCTTTCCCCCCGTACACTGTTCGCTTTCGCGCTTATTCCACTTTCTGTTTCTGTGGCTATTGCTTTTGTGATTGAGGAAAGATTATGGTCTGGTCAAAATATCAGGGGAAAACCGGCAAAAGATTTCCACTGATCATTTCTCCTCTTTTTCCGGGTGAAAATTAATTAATGCTTCTGGAAACGAACCATTTTCCTAATTTAAATTTTAAAAAAGATTTTTTAGTGATAAGCGGCTATACATTCATGGCAGAAGAATTCAGGATAAAAGAGACAGAATCCACAATAAAGACACATGACGGGACAGACCTGAAATATTTCTCAGCATGGCCTGATGATGGAAAGAAACATCCGGGAGTTATGGTTGTAATGGAGATATGGGGGCTTACAGATTTCATCAGAAACTTCTCCAGAAGACTTGCCAAAAAAGGTTACATAACGTTCGCTCCACATCTCTATTCAAGACCTGATCAGATTGATCTTTTCACAGAAGAGAATATAATGGATGCCATGAGGCCTTTCTGGTCTCTTCCTCCAGAGAAGAGAGGTGACCAGAATGCAGTGAATGAACTTCTTGCAAAATCCTCTGAAACCTCCAGGAAGATTGTCCAGAAGGTTATGTTCAACAGGAAGGAGACAGAGAAGGATATGATTAAGGATCTTGAGGCTTCATATGACCATTTCTTTGACCAGAACAAGACAAGAAAGGGTATAGTTGGTTTCTGCCTTGGAGGAGGCCTTGCATTCCAGGTGTCCACACAGAAGCATTTTGACGCCTCTGCAATATTCTACGGAGCAAATCCCCATAATTTAGATGACCTTGCAAAGATAAAGGGCTCTGTCCTTGGGATATATGCCGGAGAGGATGGCTCCATTAATTCCGGACTGCCCGCTCTGATTGAAAATGTGGTGAAGCACAAGAATGATTTTGAGATGAAGATCTATCCCGGAACATATCATGCTTTCTTCAATGATACCGGAATGAGTTATCACAGGGAAGCTGCAGAGGACGCATGGGACAGGTTGCTAACATTCTACAGGAAAAAACTGGGTGAGTAAGATGCCTGAGGATGAGGGAATCGTTGATGGATGTTTTCTGACCTGGGTTCAGGTCACAGACCATTTCAGAGACCGTGGAAAAATCACTGACAAGACTAAAAACTTCAGGGAACCTGAACATTAATTTTCGTTTCATGCACATACTACCATAATTTTTATATATTCTAAGGATTAAACATCTGAATCATGAATACAGAAAGACTTGAATACGGAAGCATGGGTGCAGGACTGATCATTGGCATATTGCTGCTCGTGCTCCTTGGATGGATTCCTTTCGTAGGCTGGATTGTTGCCGGCCTGGCAGCTGGACTTGCTGCAAGAGGAGGCATGAGGGGTCTTTTCTCCGGCCTCATAGCTGGAGTTATAGTATCAGCTGTTCTTATTGCCGTAATTCTGTTTGTCAACGTTGGTGAGATCAACACAATATTCAGCTATTTCGGAACAAGCTCTGTTGTAGTTTCAATCTACACTGTTCTGATGCATCTGGAGAACTACAGCTCCCTTGCCCTCATAAAGGCCATTGTAATAAATGGCATAGCCATACCGGCAATCGGAGGGCTGGTGGGAGGAAGCATACTTTCAAGAGGATATATGGTTGTGGAGCAGGAAGTGCAGGAAGAGCCTGCACCCTCACATGCCCAGGTTGCAGCAGAACCGGCAGGAAAGGAGTAATATTAAAGAAATCCTGACCTGCTCCCGAAGATTTTCTCCGACAGCCTTAGATTATCATACTCCCTGTCCATCATCATTATTGAAAGCCCGTATGAGTCTCTGTAGAACTTTTCAACTCCGAAGTCCTCAAAGTATCCGTATCCACCATGGTACTGTATCGCCGCCTTTGTTGCTGTTCTTGCAAATTCAGTGCTCCTTACCTTTAATTTAAGGGCCTTATCGTCATCTATGGACTCCATGTTGTCCAGATAGAACTCCATTATCTCCAGATCTGACATGAGTTCCGATATCCTTCTGGAAACCGGGCTGTAATCCTTTAAGCTGTGGTCGAAAGTTTTCCTTACTGTCACGTATTCAGAGACTTTTCTGAGCGCCCCTCTTGAAATGCCAAGTGCTATTGCGGACACTCCAGGGTCCATGGAGGAGAGTATTTCCTTCAGTAATTTTCCCTTCCATCCATCCACTACTGTAAAATCGGCGGAGTCCACGCTGACATCCCCGTTCCCAAGGCCCCTGAATGAGAGGGGTTTTCTCTCCTCAAGAACCTTGATTCCGGAAAATACAACAGCTGCGGAATCCTCAGAAATCGGGGCAATGAGGATGCCAGATCCTGGGGAGGGCAGATTCTTCAATTCTCCTTTTATTCTTCCGCCAGACTCCTTCAATCTCTGCGCGGGAACTCTGTCCGATACAAAAGATCCCGGAATACATGTTACTTTCAGGTTCCCCTGTGCCACTTCCTGCATTTTCTCTCGTGCGGAATTCAGCAGGAATGGCCCGGCAATTGAGTTTGTGATGAGAAGCTTTGCAGCTGTGGATGGGCTATATGAGGCAAACACTTCCAGCATGGTGAAAAATGATGATCTGTCTATGCCAGAACCCCCATACTGTGGATCAAACAGCGCACCCAGGAAACCCTGAGATGCCATTGCCCGCAAAATTCCATCATCCATTCCTTGTCTCTCAATCTCCAGAGCTCTACCGACAATGCTCTTCTGGCAGAACTCCTCCACTGCGCCCCTTATCAGATCGGAATTCTCAGACATATTACATCTGCCCTCCTTTAAGAAAAGTACGCGCTATGACAAGTTTTTCAATCTCGCTGGTCCCCTCCCAGATCTCCATGATCTTTGAATCTCTGAGGAATCTTTCCAGATCGCCATAGAGACCTGATTCACCTGTTATCTCCATTGCCTTTTCACAGGCAAACACTGCAGTCTCGGATGCATATGCCTTAGCCATGCTTGTTATCTCAGGCTTTGGCTGGAAATTGAATAGATAGGACGCGGCCTTGTATGTAAGAAGCCGGGAAGCCTCTATCCTTGTTGCTATATCTGATAATGTGAACTGTATATCCTCTGTTATCTCCGATTCCCTGCCGCTATCCTTCATCTCCTTAAGGTAGGCCAGAACATGATCCATGGCACCCTGTGCTATTCCTATGGACTGTGCTGCCACGTATGCCCTGGAAATATTGAAGAATGTCATGATGTAGTAGAATCCTTTTCCTTCCTCTCCCACCAGGTTTGAGGATGGAACCTCCACATTGTTCAGTATGAGCTCTGCTGTGTTAGTTGCCCTTACACCGAGCTTTCCGGTGAGTTTATTTCTGGAGAAACCTTTCAGATTTCCATCAACAACGAGAACACTCAGTCCATGGTGCCTCTTGCTGTCCGGTCTTGATGTTCTCAGGAGCATTACGAAGAAATCTGCAATCTGACCGTTTGTGATGAACATTTTGGAGCCGTTTATGATATATTTGCCTCCCTCAAGTTTTGCCTCTGTCTTGAGGCCTGCTACATCACTGCCTCCACCCGGTTCCGTGACTGCAAGTCCCATTATTGCCCGTCCTTCCTGGACCGGTTTGAGATATTTTTCCTTCAGCTGGTCCGAGGCAAATAGCATCAGTACCTCTGAACCGAAAAGGCTCACTGTGGCCGCAATGCCTATTCCCGGATCCACTCTGCATAGTTCCTCTATTGTGACAAGCATTGACCAGGGATTGGAGAAATCCACCATCCTGGATGCCATTGCCTTCTTCCATACCTCCTCCGGAAATTTCTCCTCCAGATCATATTTTCTTGCCAGTTCAGGTGTTATGGCAGATAGGGCGAAATTTCTTGCATTCTCTCTGGCTTTGTTTATATCCTCAGAAAATTCAAAATCCATCTACTCACGCTCCAGCAACAGTGAATAACCCTGTCCACCACCGACACAGAGTGTGGCAATACCTCTCTCCTTGCCCTTTTCCTGGAGCTCTCTAGCGAGTGTTCCCGCAATCCTTGCACCAGTTGCTCCAAGAGGGTGGCCTATTGATATTCCACCTCCATGAATATTCACCTTCCCATGATCAAGGGATAGCTCCTTCATGGCATTCAGAACAACAACGGCAAAAGCTTCATTGATCTCCCACAGATCGATGTCGTCAGCTTTCAGGCCATTCCTTTTCAATAGTTTTTTCGTGGCCGGAACCGGCCCCTCCCCCATTATTGTTGGATCAACAGCTGCCCATGCAAACCCTGTCACTTTGGCAAGGGGCTTAAGACCGTATTCCCTGAGCTTCCTTCCTGACATGAGTATGTCCATTGCTGCTCCTGCGTTCAGGGGTGATGAGTTACCAGCTGTTATGACTCCATCACTTTTGAAAGCAGGTTTAAGTTTTGAAAGCCCCTCCAGTGTTGTTTCAGGCCTTATGCTCTGGTCCCTGTCCACAGTAGCCATTTCTCCGTCTCTTTCAACTTCTATGGGAAGTATCTCCTTACCAAGGTATCCGTCTTTCTGAGCCTTATCAGCACGCCTGTGGCTCTCTGCTGAGTAACTGTCCATCTCCTCTCTTGTTATGCCTTTCATTGCAGCTAGCTTCTCTGCAGTAAGACCCATGTTGTATGAAGTGTTCATGTCATATTTCCTGTACTCAGGCCTGAGAAGAAGTTTCAGATTTGGCTTGAGGGCATCATTGTTTGAAAGCGGGACATGTGTCATATGCTCCATTCCTCCCGCAATCACTATGTCTGATGCCCCTGTCATGATTTCCATGGCTCCAATGGAGATTGCATTCAATGATGAGGAGCAGGCCCTGTCCATAGCCATGGATGGCACGTTGAAGGGAAGGCCGGCCATGAATACCGGGTGGCGGCCACCATAAAGCCAGTTCTCTCCTGTCTGCAGGGCACAGCCCACAATCACGTCGTCAATTTCCCCTGGATTTATCCCTGTCTCCTCAACAGACTTCTTAATGAGTGTTCCAAGAACCTCATCCATTCTGACTGAATTGAAAACATCCTTTTCTGGATCGTTCGGCCTTGACCTGGAAAAGGGGCTCCTGCTGAATTTTACAAGATAGACATCGTTTTCTTCGGACATAAGATCAACATACAATGATCAATACTGAATAGATAACACTTTCAGGTACTGAGGCAGTGTTAATGCCTGCCGTGTATTCCAATGTCACATGAAACTTGGAAAAATATAAGGCTGTGGTTGTCCTAAAGAAAGTGAGGATACCTATGCCATACAACGTGATAGTGCTAATCAAACAGATACCGGACATAGATCAGATGAAGACCAATCCCGGGACGGGAGAACCTTTGCTTCAGAATGTCCCGCTGAGAATGGAGAACCTCAGCAAGAATGCAGTTGAGGCTGCAGTCAGAATCAAAGAGAAGAATGGTGGAAAAGTCACTGTCCTCTGTTTCGGAACGGACAAATCAACTTCTGTTATGAAGGAGGCATATGCAATGGGTGCCGATGAAGGGTATCTGATTACAGGATATCCCGGAAACTATCCCTCAGTCACAGCAAAAGCCCTTGCTTCAAAAATCAAGGAAATTCCGCATGATCTTGTCATACTCGGGAATCAGTCTGCTGACAGTTACACCGGTCTTCTTCCTGGAAGCATATCCGCAATTCTGGGAGAGCCACTTCTGGGTAATGCTGTAGATATCAAACTGCAGGAAAAACAGGTTTCAGTAGTTTCTGCACTGGAGGATAACAATCTTGAGATAACAGCTGAAATGCCTGCAATAGTATCTGTTGCTCAGGAGATAAACGAACCAAGACTTCCACCTGTTCTGCAGATTATGGCAGCCGGGAGGAAGCCCATAAATCAGAGTGCTGCTTCGGATCTTCAGGTGCCTGAGATAAAGACACTCTCAAACAGAGCACCGAAGAGTGACCGTAAGAGGATTGTGTTTGAGGACCCTGCCAAGGGTATAGAAGAGGTTTCAAAGGTTATCAGGGAGGCGATCAGATGAAGGTGCTGGCATTTTCGGACAGTAAAACTATCCTGGCGCAGATAATATCCAGATTCCGTGATGATGCCGAAGTTCATGCTCTTACCCATGATACAGAATTCACTGCGAAATTCGGTGCTGCCAAAACAATTGGCATGAAAGGAGACATACTTTCAGGGTCAGTTGCAAAGGCAATTGAGAAGATGCAATCAGACGAAGGATATGATCTCATTGCAATCGGATCCACAGTCACAGGAAGAGAGGTCGCTGGAATGCTTGCAACAATGCTTTCACTCCATGCAGTCTCTGAAGTGAACTCTGTAAATTTAGACGGGGGAAAGATAACAACATCAAGATTCTTCTACGGGGGGAAAAGCCTTCTCACTGAGGAGTCCGGAGCAAAAATTGCTGTTCTTGCCCCGGGTATTGCAGAGGCAAAGGAATCTCCAGGGAAGACTGAGGTCTCTGAGATTCAGCTTGAACCATCAGCAGTCAGGATAGTTTCTAAAACTGACAAGAAAGGAGGCTCAGTAGACATTGAAAAGGCCCAGATCATTGTTTCAGTGGGTCGTGGCCTGGGCAAAAAGGAGAACCTTGAGAAGGTTGAACCGTTCGCAAAGGCAGTACATGGCGAGATTGCAGGGTCCAGGCCAGTATGTCTTGACTATGGATGGCTGAGTGAGGACCGCCAGGTCGGCCTTTCCGGAAAAAAAGTGCAGCCTAAGCTCTACATTGCCCTTGGCATATCCGGCCAGATACAGCATATAGCCGGAATGAGGAATTCCAAACTTGTCATCGCTGTGAACAAGGACAAATCTGCCCCAATATTTGAAGAGGCGGACTACGGAATAGTTGGAGACCTCTTTGATGTAATAGCGAAGCTGAAAGAAAAGGTGGCCCAGTAAAGGTGGCCCCAATTTTTTTAAATCAGTATTATTCTATCAGATTTTCACTTATAAGTTCCGCAACGTCTTTTATTTCCATCTGCCCGGATTTTTCAGTTCCTGAGAGGGCATCCTGAAGCATTGGCATGCAGAAAGGACAGGCGACTGCCAGTTTCTTTGCGCCAGTTTCAAGTGCCTGCTCTATCCTGAGGGAACTGACCTTCTTCTGTCCCTGTACCTTGTACCAGTAATTTCCTCCACCGGCCCCGCAGCACATGCTTTTCTCCCTTGATCTTTCCATTTCCACCAGTTTTCCAGTGGAACTGACTATGCTTCTTGTGTTGTCAAACTCTCCATTTATCCTTCCAAGATAACAAGGATCATGCAGTGTTACTGTTTCCTGATTCTGCTTGACCTTAAGCTTCCCTTCCTGCACAAGTTGAGCAAGGAACTGGCTGTGGTGGACAACTTCAGCCTTGAGACCGAATTTTGGGTATTCGTTCCTGAATGTATTGAGGCAGTGTGGGCAGGCCGTCACTATTTTTTTTACATTGTTTCCGGTGAATGTCTCCATGTTCTGAAGGACAAGTTCCTGGTATCTGCCCTCCTCTCCCATTCTTCTGGCTGTTTCTCCGTTACACTTTTCCTGTGAGCCAAGTATTCCGTAATTGACTCCTGCCTTGTTAAGCAGATTCAGAATGGTTCGTGCAGTCCTGTTGTCCCTTGGATCAAATGCACCCATGCATCCCACCCAGTAAAGGACATCTTTGGAATCATCGAATTTAGGTGCAATCTCAAGAAGTGAGTCCCTGTCTGACGGGCTGTTTCCCAGGGGGTTCTGCGTATTTGTAAGGTTATTGAAATACTGAGCAGTAAGTTTATCGAATCTGTTCTCCATAACAAGCGTCTTTCTTGTCTCCATCACAAAGGAGTGGGGATCAATGAGGACAGGGCATTCCTCAACACAGGCCTGGCATGTGGTACAAGACCATGCAGCATTCTCTGTGAGAAGATTTGGGACTATCTCGACATCGGTGTATATGCTCTTTTTTATATTTTGAACAAGGGCCCGTGGGCTCAGATCTGTTCCTGAGAGAAATGCCGGGCAGGCCCTCTCGCATCTTCCACAGTCAGTGCAGGCGAGGGCATCGATCTTCGAAGGGAGAGCTATTTCACCAACGTTTTTTGTGCCAACCTTGAAATCAAAGTTTCCTGATTCAAGAGCTTCAGAGAGGACAAATGGTGTAGGCATTTCCCCTCTCTTCTTTATCCTCTTCGAACCGATCATTGTCAGAGACAGTATCATGTGGGAAAGCTTTGAGAACGGCAGATATACAACAATGGCAAAAGCTGTGAGAACATGAATGATCCACATCCATCTGTAAAGGGCTATTCCTGTGGAGAGCTTCAGACTGAACAGACCATAAAAATAGCTCAGCCCCCATTCCACGAATCTGTATTCATCATATGGAACTCTGGCCAGATACACTTTTAGTGCACCCAGAAAGAAACCCTCCATGGCCAGAAGAAGAAGTGAGAGGAGTATTACATAATCCTCATTCTTTGTATCCAGCCTAGTCTTCTTTCTCAGCCTCCGGTATATTCCCATACCTATTCCTGCGATAAGAATGACTCCACCGATATTTGCCCAGACTTCAAAGTTGAGATAGAAGTCTCCCACAAGAATACCGTGGCCGGTAACTGTCTTTAGAATGTCGTGTGAGAGGAAAATCAGCGATGTAGCTATGAAGAGTATGAGTATCCCGAAGGATATCATCAGGTGCATAATTCCTGCGTACCTGTTTTTCACTGTTTTTCCATGGAAGAATCCATAGCGGAAAACCTGGGATATGATGTTTCTCCAGTTTGAGGTGAAATAACGCCACATCACCCCTGCATTCACCCCCAGTTTTGCATAGGTGCGGTACCACCATATTATTATGAATGCCAGTGCGGCAAAGGAAATAACGTAGTCCGCAATGAGCTCCTGCGTGTTTATGAAAAACAGAGTCTGGCTGGCAATAGGTACTGTCATCCAACCCAGATTGGAAAAGCATTATAATGATTATTCCTAAATTGCTGCCCGATGAATCAACTTAAATAAACAGGAATCCGATCATCATCCATGAAACCTGTAGAGGTTGACAACAGCGCCGAATACAAGAAAGCAAGAAAAAAACTTGCAGTTGCTGTTGCTGCTGTTTTTGCAGCAGTCCTTTTGATACTGATAATTGGCGGATTCAATTCTGCTGGTACTGTGAACGTTCTATGGATCAGGGCCGGCGTCAGTGCAAGTGGCGTCACCTATACATCTGAAATACAGGAAAACATCCATACTTTAAGGACAGACGGTATAACAACATTCTCATTCTCACTTTACAATCCGTCGGGCCATAATATGAATATAACATCCATATCCTCAGTTTCCTCCGGCTTTACAATATTATCAAGCAATTTACCCCTGAACATTTCTCCTCACAGCTCAGCTCCTGTAAATATTGAAGTCAGGCTACCTGGAGTCACCTATGCAGGTGACCTGAATCTAACATTCACATAATCCTGAAATTCCTGGCCCTATTGCCAGCTATAAATATCTTCATTGCTTGATTAATTTTGATTTCATCAGCATGAGAAAACAAATTAATTTGATGTTCATACAGTGTATGTTAATAACAACCTGGAAAGTCATTCAGGTTAACAGTTATATTTATTATCTCAGTAATAAAAATAACTCTAAAAATGTCAAATCTGGAAGATTATAATATCAGAAATCCATTATGGATAGTGCGGCCAGAATATCTCAAGGTTCCATTGCCCTCCGGGGAGAGTTATGCCAGAATCCGGGAGACTCTTAAGGTCAGAACCCTGTATACGGTCTGCGAAGAGGCAAGATGCCCAAATATTGCAGAATGCTGGGGTGCCGGAACTGCAACTTTCATGGTTATGGGCGGGAACTGTTCACGTGGCTGCAGATTCTGTGCCGTGACCCATGGAGGAATGCAGCCTCTTGATCCACTGGAACCACAGAAAGTAGCGGATTCTGTCAGGATAATGGGGTTGGATTATGTAGTGATCACCTCTGTTGACAGGGATGATCTGGAGGATCAGGGAGCAGGACATTTTGCTTCTGTTGTAAAAGCTGTTAAAGGCCTGAATGTGAGAGTTGAGGTCCTCATACCTGATTTCCGTGGTGACCATGAACTGGTTGAGAGAGTTGTCCTTTCAGGGCCTGATGTGGTTGCACATAATATTGAGACTGTCAGAAGATTGACACCGATTGTCAGGGATGGCAGAGCTGGATATGAACAGTCACTTTCTGTTCTTCGCGAAATTAAGAAAAGGCACAGTGGGATGATAACAAAGTCTTCTATAATGCTGGGGCTGGGAGAAACCGATGATGAGGTGGAGGAAGCTCTCCGGGATCTGAGGGAAGCTTCTGTGGACATAGTGACAATAGGACAGTACCTCAGGCCCTCAAAGAAACAGCTTGAGGTTGTGGAATACTGCCCTGTGGAGAGGTTCAGAAAACTGGAATCCACTGCATATGAGATGGGTTTCTCGTTCGTGGCTTCTGGCCCCCTTGTGAGAACATCATACAGGGCAGCAGAAGCCTGGTCAAAGAGGAGGTTGGAAAATGTCTGAGGAAATAATTGAACATGGTGAAAAGGAAAGATTGATCAGAGGATTTGGAGCAATGGTGCTGGCAAGAACCCTTGACAACAAGATAATGACTGCACAGCGCCAGGGAAGGGTTGGCTTCTTCACACCAACAAGCGGGCAGGAGGCTGCACAGATAGGCCTTTCCATGCACCTGCGCAAGGAGGACATCATATACCAGTATTACAGAGATATGCCGATGATGCTTCATATGGGTGTTCCAGTTGACATTATTATCAATCAGATTTACGGGAATAGCTCCGATATCGCAAAAGGAAGACAGATGCCCAGCCATCTTCTTGCAAGAAATTACAATTTCATGTCCGTCCCAAGCCCTGTTGCGACAAATCTCCCTCTTGCAGTTGGGACTGCATACGCAAACAGATACCTTAAGAAACAGGGAATAGTTGTGGCCAGTTTTGGGGACGGGTCCTCATCCACTCCTGATTTTCATGCTGCAATGAACCTCGCAGCTGTGTACAACCTTCCTGTTATATTCTTCTGTGAGAACAATGGCCTTGCCATTTCTCTGCCAACTGAAAAACAGACAAAGGTAGAGATCTGGAAGAAGGCGGAGGCATATGGGATGCCGGGCATCCTTGTAAATGGCAGCGATATGATTGATACATACGAAAAGACAAGGGAGATGGTGGAATACGTTAGGGAGGGTAAAGGCCCTGTACTCATAGAGGCAAGATGTCCCAGAATGGGGCCCCACTCAACATCCGATGACCCTACAAAGTATCTGACTGATATTGTTAAGGAGGGCTCTGACAGGGATCCTCTTGTCATTACACAGAAGAGGCTTATTGAGATGGGGATAATCACTGAGCAGGTTGCAACTAAGATGAGAGAGGACTCACAGAATTTCATAACATCAAGATTCGATGAACTCGAGAAGGTTCCACCACCATCCCCTGAAACACTATTCGATGATGTATATGATGAGCACACCTGGATTATTGATGAGGAGAGAGGTGATATAATTGGCAGAAATTAACATGGTTCAGTCTCTCAACCGGACACTTGACATGAAGATGGCTGAGGATAGCAGTATAATCCTCCTTGGTGAGGACATAGGAAAGGATGGTGGAGTATTCCGTGTTACTGAAGGCCTGCAGGCCAAATACGGTGAGGAAAGGGTTCTGGATACGCCGCTTGTTGAGCTTGGTATAGTGGGAATGGCCATAGGCATGTCCATTAATGGTCTGAAACCCATTCCGGAGATACAGTTCCAGGACTTCATATTCACAGCATTTGATCAGATTGTTAATCAGATGGCTAAGATGAGGTACCGATCGGGAGGGACAATAACTGTTCCCCTTGTATTGAGAACCCCCTACGGCGGAGGGATACGAGGTGGCCTCTACCATTCGCAGAGTGGTGAGAGCTATTTCGTGCACACTGCAGGATTGAAGGTTGTTACCCCGTCCAACCCGTATGATGCGAAAGGTCTCCTTTCCTCATCACTGGACTCAAAGGACCCTGTTATCTTCCTTGAACCCAAGAGACTCTACAGATCAGGAAAGATGGAAGTACCTGATGCAGACATAAAGGTGCCTCTGGGTAAAGCAAAGCTTCTGCACGAGGGTGACAGTGTATCCATCATAACTTATGGCTCCATGGTCCCCACAGTTATGAAAACAGTTACAGAAAATTCACTTGACGCAGATGTGCTTGATCTCAGGACACTGTCTCCACTTGACAGAGACGCCATAATTTCCTCTGCCAGGAAAACAGGAAGAGTTGTTATTGTGCACGAGGCTCCGAGAACACTTGGAATGGGAGCTGAGATTTCCGCACTCATATCGGAAAGCTCCATAGAATACCTCTATGCACCTATACTCAGGGTGACAGGCCCTGATGTGCCTTTCCCTTACAGGCTGGAAGACCTCTATCTTCCAAATACCTCCAGGATACTCAGGGCTGTAAACAGGGTGCTGGAATTCAGGTGATAAACATGTATCAGTTCAAACTTCCGGATATTGGAGAGGGCGTTTCAGAGGGTGAAATAGTAAAATGGCATGTTTCCGAGGGAGACACAGTGCACAGGGATCAGGACATGGTTGAGGTGATGACAGATAAGGTAACTGTCAGGATATCATCACCTGTGGAGGGAAAAGTTAACCGCATAATGTTCGCGGAAGGACAGATTGCAACAGTTGGTTCACCGCTGATAGAGATTGATACAGGTGAAGAACAGAAGTTGGAGAATGATAAACCACCATCTGCTGATGAACATGTTTCTGTTCATGAAGAACTGGAGACACCCCACCCTCATGGAATGATACTTGCATCTCCCGCTGTAAGGAGGATTGCAAGGGAGAGGGGAATAGACCTTTCAGTTGTAAAGGGAACAGCAGAGAACGGCAGAATAACGCTGGATGACCTTAACTCCTTCACTCCGGAAAAGCATGATAAATTGGAGAAAGTTGTTCAGCCGGTTCCGGAAAAAGCTGAATCTCATCAGGAAACAGTTAGGGCAGAGGAGGTTTCAGGTTCAGACAGAGTTCTGGAACCCAGAGGCCTCAGGAGACTGATATTTGACAAGATGACCAGGTCAAAGCAGGTGATGCCCCATTTCACAGTTGTTGAGGAAGCCGATCTGACCAGACTGATGGACTCTGTAAAAAGGCTCTCCGATATGGATACCAGAGTAACTCTGACATCATTCTTCATCAAGGCCGCTGCAGTTGTCCTGAAGGAATATCCTTACCTGAATGCTACTTACAATGAGGCAGACAAGAATTACACACTCCGTGGAGAATACAACATAGGAATGGCTGTGGATACTGAAGCGGGACTGACTGTGCCCGTGATACATCATGCAGACAGGAAGAGCATCCTGGAGATCGCTGAGTCTGTTAAAACCCTTGCATCCAGGGCCAGGGAATCCGGCCTTGAACTGAAGGATGTGCAGGGAGGGACATTCACTGTAACTAATGTGGGGCCCATAGGCGGCCTCCTGTCAACGCCCATTATCAACTATCCTGAGGTTGCAATTCTTGGTGTCCACAGAACATTTCAGGTACCTTCCGAAAACGGGGTCAGGCATAAGACCTATCTTTCTCTGTCATGCGATCACAGGCTTATAGATGGCGCAATGGCAACAAGATTCCTGATGAAACTGAAATCTGCCATAGAGAATCCTGAATATTTCCTGGTCAGGTGAGGGATATGAATTTTGATGCCATAATAATAGGATCGGGGCCAGGCGGGTACGCGACTGCAATAAGGCTGGGGCAGAAGGGAAAGAAGGTACTGCTTATAGAGAAGGACAGAATAGGAGGAGAATGCCTCAATTACGGTTGTATCCCATCAAAGGCACTTATAGAGATGGCCAGCTCCATCCACTATCTTAAAAACATGCCCGGTTTCAAAGGGGATATGAGTATTGATCTTGCAGCGTGGCAGGACTGGAAGTGGGGTATGATCGGCCGTCTGACCGGAGGCGTTGAAACCCTGTGCAAATCATACGGAGTTCAGATTGAGAGGGGGACGGGAACCATAATTGACAGAAATACGGTAAGTGTGGATGGCCGGAACTACACCGGCGATTATCTGGTCATAGCAACAGGATCATCCCCTGTAAGGCTCCCTGGAATGGATATGGTGATGCAGAACAGGGACATACTTGACCTCAAGGAACTGCCAGAAAGCCTTGCAATTATAGGGGGAGGATACATTGGAATAGAGCTTGGAACGGCCTTCGCTAAGCTTGGAACCAGCGTTACAATAATTGAAATGATGGATCAGATACTCCCCGGTGTTGACCGGGATATAACAAGGCCAGTCGCCAGAACCCTGAGGGAACTCTCTGTGGAGGTCCTCACTTCCACAAAGGTTGAGTCCGTCAGGGAGGAGAACGGTTTCGTACTTCATCTCTCATCCGGATCAGATATTCATGCAGATAAGGTGCTTCTGACAGTTGGCCGGGTTCCAAACACATCAGGATTCGGCCTTGAGAACCTTGGCCTGGAAATGGATGGAAAATTCATAAAGACTGATTTCAGGAAGAGAACCTCCATTGATACTGTGTATGCACTTGGAGACGTGAGCGGTGGCCCAATGCTTGCCCACAAGGCTTTCTACGAGGCTGAGATAGTTGCAGACAACATATGCGGTGAGGACAGGGTTGTTGACTACCATGCAATGCCCTTTGTCATATATTCTGACCCTGAGATATCCTACACCGGAGATATAAAGGGAGAATTCAAATCATTCCCACTGGGTGCCAATGGAAGAGCCCTTGGAATGAATTCCTCAAACGGTTTCTACAGGATATACTGTGACAGTTCCGGAAATGTTAAGGGTTCAGCCCTTGTGGCACCACACTCATCCGAAATGATAGGGGAGATGACTCTCGCTGTTGAATCAGGACTGAATGCCATGGATATAGGCCTTACGATTCATCCCCACCCAACAATATCTGAGGGCCTGATGGAGGTGGCGCAGGGTGTCTACTCTAAACCTCTGCACTTCAAACCTAGGGACTGATTTCGGAACACTTCCATACATGGAAGCGCTGAATATCCAGAAACATTTCCACAGGTCTGTTGTTGAAGGGAACCTGGGCAGGTTCCTGATGATACTTGAGCATCCTCCAACATACACAGGTGGAAGAAAGACTCTTGAGACAAGCCTTCAGGGAATACAGGTAATAAGGACGGACAGAGGTGGTGATGTCACCTACCATGGACCTGGACAGCTGGTCCTATATCCGATCTTTCCTGTTGGAACAGAGAAGATTGACGTGAGAATGTTCGTGAAGGATATAGAGAATGTCGTCATTCTGACACTGAAAGATCTTGGATTCACCCCCTACATTGGAGAGGAGCCGGGAATATGGGTTTCTGAGAATGGCGGTAAAAAAGTTTGCTCCATTGGAATGGCCATTGACCACGGTGTTTCCTACCATGGGGTAGCCATAAACTATTCTGATGATGCAGTCATGGGATTTCAGTCCATCAGGCCATGTGGGATGGATCCATCTGTAATGGGTAGCCTGAGAGTGACAAGGGACAGACTGAAGGATGCGGTTCTGAAAAATTTTGATTCATCTTTTGGAATGTTCAAAATTGTGGATCCATCAGATGCATTGAGCATGTTCAGCTATCCTGCCCGGGCCTGAGCGGCCATATTCTTTCCTCAATGCCCAGACGCCTGTTGGAAGCAAGAGCCAGCATGAAGAGAAGCGATGACACGCGGTTTGCATATTTCATCACAACCTCAGGCTGCTTCTTTTCATGCGCATACAGGACAAGAAGCCGTTCGAGCCTTCTGGATACCGTCCTTGCCACATGCACGGCTGCAGATTCCTTTGAACCGCCTGGAATGACGAATAACCTGATCTTGCCTATCTCCTTTCTGTACACATTGACACGCTCCTCCAGCCATGTCACGTCGGCCTCACTCAGTGTTCTTCCATGTGATTCGGTCAGAACATGCTCCCCAAGGGTGAAAATGTTGTTCTGAATCCTGTCAAGATCTGCTTTCATGTCATCCCATTTTGAGAATTCCATTGCAAGGCCCAGGAATGAGTTCAGTTCATCCACTGTCCCCTCTATATCTATGAGCATTGAGGCCTTAGAAACTCTCTGTCCCCTTGTGTTATCCGTTTCTCCTGAATCGCCGCGCCTTGTGAACATACCGGCTCATCGTCAGGTGATTATTTCTCTTTTCCCTTGCCTGATGAAGGAGGTGAAAAAGTAATTATTAGATTCTCCCATTTGTCAGGATATGTCCGAATGGTTTCAAACAGGAGATAAATGGTACCCCTCCGAATATGGTCCGGAGGATGTGCTTGGAACACTTAACGAGATAAACCCCCAGAGCATGACCAGGGCTGCATCTCTGGTGAAGAAGGGAAAGGCGTTCTATCTATCCCACAGGATGTATAATGGAATGCCAGGCAGATATGAGAATCATGGCCCCTTCTTCTATCTCCTCTCACAGAGGGCATACGATATAAGGCCCCCTTTCAGGGAGGAGACTGTCAACAAATTCGGAGGTGCACTCTGCAGGGTGGAGATGACTGATCATCTTGGAACCCATCTTGACTCCCTGAATCACATTTCCTATGACAATCTCTTCTACAACGGAAACAGTGCATATGATCTTTCAACAACATACGGAACTCCCAGACTTGGTATAGATGATGTCCCGCCAATTGTAACAAGGGGGATCATGGTTGACTCCTCCCCTGATGGAAAGATTATGAAAAAGGGCGAACCCGTCATGCCTGAATTTGTTGAAAAATTCCTTGCGGAGAGGAAAATAGAAGTGAAGCCTGGAGACGCCATATTTTTCAGGACTGGAGTTGGTGAACTATGGGAAAAGCCCTCCGAATACAATTCCTATTATGAAAGCTCTCCAGGAATTGGAATGGAACTGGCGAAGTGGCTTTCTGAGAAGAAAGTATCAGTTACAGGAAGCGACACTCCTGCCACTGAAGTAACACCGTCGCAGATTCCAGGAGCAAGGCTGCCTGTGCATCAGCACCTTATCACAAGGCATGGAATAAGGCTTATAGATAATATTAATCTCAACGATCTTTCAAGGGAAAAGGTTTATGAGTTCATGTTTGTCCTGAGTCCGCTGAGATTCAAGGGAGCCACTGCATCCCCTGTTTCGCCTGTTGCAATAATATGAACTTAGCAAAGTACCCTTTAAAAATTTTAATGGTATGATTCTAAACGCCC
>JAMCPQ010000019.1:0-29416 GCA_023379825.1 Thermoplasmatota archaeon
ATGGGGCTGACCGGATTTGAACCGGTGACCTCCCGGTTATCAGCCGGGTGCTCAAACCATGCTAAGCTACAACCCCTGATGAGTAAAACAGCCTGCCAAAATCAGTGAAGGCGTAATAAACATTTCGTAGACTCCATTTGAACTATGAATTCTGAAAAGGGAAATATCGGGTTCCTTATCATGAGGTCTATTGATTCACCCCTGACTGTTTGCATACTGCACAAACGTCTCCAGACGCCGGAGAACCGCAGAATCTGCACCTGCCTATTCCAGTTTTACTGACTTCCACTGCGAGAGAGGATCTCAGATCATCGCTGAACCTGATTATGCCAAACTTTGCACCGGGGCTTTTCTCCTCAAGTCTCTGAAGAATCTCCCTGAAAGTGTTCCTCTGGGCCCTTCCATAATAGGGACACCAGGAATGATCAAACTGAATCCCTGCAAGAGTTGCATAGACAACGACCTCCTTCTCCGGAATACGCCTTAGAGGGAGGATTCGCCTCACGAGACCTTCCTTCTCTACATTATGGGGAGCCATCCTTGTCATCCTTTCCAGGTCTCCTCTAACAACATTCATGAGAACAGATTGGGCATAATCATCAAGGTTCAGGCCAAGTGCCACGTAATCCCCACCCTGTGTCATACTGAGGTCATTGATCAGTTCTCTCCTCATAGGGCCGCATCTGGCACAGGGGATTGTATCAGGGTCTTCAGATACAACTCTGTCCATGGTTGTTCCGAAAACCTGCTGATATGATTTCACATCATGCCTTATTCCAAGAGATCTGCACAGATTTATTGAAGCCTGAAGCCCGGGCCCTCTGTATCCCTCTATGCCCTCGTCCACTGTGAATGCTGATAGAATTACATCCTTTCTGTTTCCAAGAATCTTATTCAATAGATAGAGGGTAACAGAGCTGTCCTTACCACCTGAAATTGCCACTGAAATTCTGGTTTCTGGCCTCCTGAACCTTATCTGTCTGCGGATTTCCTGCCTCACCCTTCTTTCAAACCCTTCCATGAAATGCTCCCTGCAGGCACTTGTCCCGTTGTACCTGTAGTTGTATACCGCTTTCCTTCCGCAAACTGTGCATTCCATATTTTTGACACCATAACCGTTTTTATCTTACACATGTGTATTCGCTTAAGGTTTATATTGTGATGCGATTCTCCTCAATGAACATAAAAGCAGTTCAGGGAGAATTTAAAGAATCAGAACACAGATACATTCTGGAACCCTGTTTCGAGGGCCCGGAATTTCTGGAGAAAGCATCAGCAAACAACAGGGAGCTCCTTGAAAGGATGGGATTCAATGGCAGGGAGAATACAAATGCAGTTATTCCATCCGGCCAGTCTATTTATGCCTACGTCGGACTTGGAAAGAGGGAAAAATTCTCAACTGAAATTATGAGAAGATCATATTCAAAGGCCATAATGGCAGTGGCAAAGTTGGGTGCAAAGGACATCGCCATAATTCCACCCCCCATGGATAACTCGGCCTTTGAGACATCCTACACGGCGGCCATCACTCTCTATGAGTTTGATACCTACAGATCGAAAAAGAGAAAATTTTCAGTTGAAAATATATTCATAAAAACAGACGACACAAATGGAGTAAAGGAGGGATCTGCAGTGGGTGAATGCACCAATTTCACCAGGGAAATGGCCAATCAGCCTCCGTCAATTGGAACACCCACTCTTTTTGAAACAAAGGCAAAGGAGATCAGTGGAATAAAAGTCACAGTGCTTGGAAGAGAAGATTTCATCAAGCTGGGAATGGGTGGTCTTGAAGGTGTCTCAAGGGCTGCGAAGGAACCAGCCAGAATGGTGATCATGGAATACACAGGCTCCGAGGAGAAACCTCTTCTTCTGGTTGGCAAGGGAATAACATTTGACAGTGGCGGCTTGTCATTGAAACCGCCTGATGGCATGGTTGACATGAAGTTTGACAAGTGTGGGGCAGCAGCTGTTCTGGGCATAATGAAACTGGCATCTACCCTGTCCCTGAAGAGACATCTTGTTGGCATAATGGCGCTCACAGAAAACCTTCCAGGAGGAAATGCCTACAAGCCAGGAGATATTCTGAAGCACTATAACGGTAAAACCTCAGAGATCATATCCACTGATGCAGAGGGAAGGCTTGTACTGTCAGATTCACTTGCCTATGGCATTGAAAAATACTCACCTTCAAGGGTTCTTGACTTTGCAACTCTGACGGGAGCATGCGTTGTGGCCCTTGGGAACATATATGCCGGGATGATGGGCAACGACGATACCTTCATGAGAGAACTTGTTGGTGCCTCCCAGAGGACATGGGAAAATGTGTGGAGGTTACCGCTTGACGATGACTTCAAGGATCAGATATCAAGCAAGGTTGCAGACATAAAGAACACAGGAGGCAGGCCTGGAGGTGCTGAAACTGCTGCGGCTTTTCTCAGCAACTTTGTGGGTGAAACACCATGGGTCCATCTGGATATCGCAGGTACAGCCTGGACTGAACCAACCACACCGCATGTAGCTTATCTGCCTGATGGGGCAACAGGTTTCGGTGTAAGGCTCATCTACGAATACCTTAATCAGAAACATTGAACTCAGGGAGAAACTGAATATTCCACACTCTTCCCTGCCTTTATATAATTATACAGGGCTGCCCCTGTGTCGCTCTGTATTTTAATTCTAACTATTCCCTTGCCTGAACTTCTTGCCTGAAGAATCAGGATATTATCTACATAGAACTTGACCTGCTGATTTGGGACCTCCACGTTGAGGTATATTATCTTGTTCTTTATGTCTATACCTGCCACTCTTCTTTCCTGGTAATATTCATCGGAGAGAGGCTCAATGTCAAGATGCAGACCGAATTTTTTCTCCAGTTCATTAACAGTTGCACCTTTCTTCCCTATGACTCTGGACATCAGGTCCTCCGGGACATTCACACGGGCCCTTCCTTCACCATGAAGTGAGACTTTTATCTTATTTGTTCCAAGCATTTTTGAAAGATCGCTGTATATTTTCTCCTGTGCCATTTTCATCAGTCCACTTGGCTCCTTTTCAGCGGCTACGGGAACAACGACTATCTGCTCCCCGAAGGTGTATATCTCGAAGACAGGCTTTCCAGTCTGGAAGTCCAGGATCTCTATTACAGGACGCGCAAGGTCCTCCTCCTTCATACCACCTGGAACCTTGACGGAATATCGGGACGCAAGAACCTGGGATATTTTTCCTGCTTCAATGAAGATTATTGTATCTATTACCTGCGGTATCATTCCCAGCTCTATCCTGTTGATGAACCTCTGTATGGAATCTATAGCTCTGGTAGCATGCACAACACCAATCATGCCGACTCCTGCCATTCTCAGATCGGAGTATACCAGAAAATCAGAAGTGACACGCATTTCATCGAATACTGTATAATCCTCTCTCACGAGAAGCAGAATGTCACCGGTCTTCTCCATGGAACCTTCCAGTGCTGTATATTGCGTGATTCGCTTTTCAACCTGAAGATCCCTGGGGCGTTCCATGGTCTTTACAATGTGCCCTTTGGACGATAGATGCTCGGCAAGAGCCTGAACAAATGTGCTCTTTCCCTCTCCAGGGCCACCGGAAATCAGGATACCGCGAGCCTGATCCTCAAGCCTTGCAAGCAGATCCGGTGAAATGCTGTAATCTCCAATGGACAGTTTCCTGACAGGCCGTACCGCTGTGATTTCAATCTCATCGGAGAACGGGGGCCTTGTTATGACTATACGCATATTGCCCAGCTGAATGACCGTTGCACCATGGGAGTCCACCTCAATGAAGGACCCCGGCTCATTTCTTCCCCTCTTGACGATGTGATTGGCAATATTCTCCATTTCCTGTTCTGATAATGTTATTCCGGTTCCCACAAGATGAACATCTCCAGGAGGTCCCTTCTTGGCAAGGGCTTCCACACCTGTCTTGAGATGTACTGATGACGTCTCCTGATCAAAGAATTCCTCTATGTTCCTTGGTTCTCCTGTTGGGGGTTCAAGATAAATTACATCAATGCCCTTTATTCCTGCTATCTCCCTCTGAATCTGATCCCCTGTCACAAGAGTTGCATTGTTTGCAGCTGCAACCGATCTGATTATCTCATCGATCTCTCCACTTTTACCGGCCCTCCTCTGCCATTCCTGAGGTCTTTCTCCTGTGAATTCAAGGTATATGTAACCAGAATTTTCCAGTTCTCTAAGCCTGCGGAGCTCCTCAAGCGCTGCAAATCCAATTGAACGACCATCGTTGGCTTGGTGCTCTACCTCTGAGAGCATTGCCTCCGACAGTATAACCCTGCATCCCCTCTTCTCCTTCACGAAAGTGGTAAACCTGCCATCCACTATTACTGAGGTATCCGGTACGTAGTCCACATTGAGAGAGAGTTCCAGATTATATAATCAATTTGAATCTCTTTTCATTGACCGTTAAGATAGACAAGCTGGCTGATCAGGTTCTGGAAAAACTTCGTACATTCTTTTCATCTATCAGTGACGATTCCATTGCTGTCGCCCTTTCTGGTGGACTGGACAGCTCTGTGATTCTCTCACTTTCTCCTGAGAATTGTTCTTCCTATGTCACGGGAATAGCTGGTTCAAAGGACCTTGACAATGCGAAGATGGCAGCTCAGCTTTTGAACAGGAATTGTAAAGAAATCATTGTTTCCCGTGAAGATATAATCAGTTATGCAGGAACAGTGATGGAGATTGATCCAAGCACAGATAAGCGTGATCTTGGTTTTGAAACAGTTCTCGCAGCAGTTCTTGACAATATGGATGAGAAGACTCTCATCACAGGACAGGGAGCAGATGAGATTTTTTACGGGTATTCGAAATTCCTTGCCGATCCAGGAATTTCAAATGCTGATGCAATTGAAAAACTTCACACTGTGACTCTTCCAAGAGAGAACCTGATAGCAGAGCACTTCGGAAAGAAGTTGATCTGCCCATATCTCGAAAGCGGAATCATGGAGATAAGTGGCATATCCCAGAGGGAATACAACATCTCTGGGACTGAGAATAAATTGATTCTCAGGCAGGTTGCAGCTTTACTGGGAATTCCCTCTGAGATTTCGCAGAGAAAAAAGAAAGCCGCACAGTATGGGTCAGGATTCATGAAAGTACTTAAGAAGGATCTTTTCCCAGAATTGAGAAAGGACAGGAAATAAGATATCCCACTTATACTGGTGCCAACGAAATTGCGCATTTTCATTGCCATAAGTTAAATATGATCAGGGGATATTCCCCCGTTCATTTCAACTCAGTGATTCAATGGTACAAATAGGGATAATAGGAGGTAGCGGTTTGTACAACCTCCTGCAGGATACAAGAACAGAAAATGTGAAGACAGAATTTGGTGAACCTTCTGCTCCGGTTGAGATTGGAAAGATAGAGGGTGTTGAAGTTGCCTTCATACCCAGGCATGGAAAAAAACATCAGTTCCCGCCTCACAAGGTGAACTACAGAGCCAACATAATGGCCCTCCATAAACTTGGTGTTGAAAGGATAATAGCTGCAAACGCAGTTGGTTCGCTGAAGGAAGAGCTGGCACCGGGATTTACGGTAATACCGGATCAGTTCATCGACTACACGAGGAGAAGGGAGCTGACATTCTATGATGGGCCTGAAGTCTATCATATTTCAGCTGCGGACCCTTTCTGTCCCCACATGAATAGAATTCTTTACGAAACTGCAAAGGCAGGAAGCCCAGATGTAAAACTTGGTGGGACATATGCTGTTGTGGAAGGTCCAAGATTTTCCACGAGAGCCGAATCCAATATGTTCAGGCAATTTTCTGACATAATAGGAATGACACTGGTGCCTGAGGTTAATCTTGCTGATGAACTTGGAATGTGCTATTCTGTTATTGCCACAGTGACTGATTATGATGTCTGGTCCACTAAGCCGGTGGAGGCAGCAGAGGTCTTCCGGGTTATGAAGGAAAATGAGGAAAGGGTGACTGAAGTGGTCAGGAAATCCGTCCCCAGAATTCATGGAAAAAGAGAATGCCAGTGTTCACAGAGATTGAATGATGCAAAAGCTTGAGGTAGTATATGAAAATAAAATTTTTAGGAGGAGCCGAAGAAGTAGGTAGGCTCGCAATCAAAATAGAGGATGGGAAAAACAGTTTTATGGTTGACTATGGAGTAGTTCCGGAAAAACCCCCGGAATACCCCATGCCATATGAGAAGGTGCAGAACATATTCATAACACATGCACACCTTGACCACATAGGAGCAGTGCCTGTATGTTATCAGAAAGACACGCCGATTCTCAATGCCACTGCAATGACGGCCAGCAGTATGCGCCCTCTTCTGGAGGATTCTGTAAAGATAATGAATCTGGAGGGATATCCAGCCAGGTTCAACAAGGATGACATATCATCACTGTTCAGCTCCATAAATACAGTGGAATACGGAAAAACCGTGGAGATTGGAGATTATACAGCCACACCATATTCAGCAGGGCATATTCCAGGTTCATCCATGTGGAAATTTGACAACTCTTCCAGTACACTTGTAACAGGGGATCTATACACTTCCGATACAAATCTCCTTTACGGGGCCAAGGCAGTTAAAGCAGACACACTTATTATGGAAAGCACCTACGCTGGAAAAAACCATGAGCCTCGTGAAGAGGTTACAGCTAGGCTGAAATCCAGAATCAAGGAAGTAGTTGACAATGGTGGAAAGGTCATACTTCCATCATTCGCACTGGGAAGAACTCAGGAACTCACAATGATTGTTGCGGATCTTGGCCTTAATGTCTCGGTGGACGGAATGGGAAATCTCATAACAGGTCTTTATCTGGATCTTCCAGGATTCCTGAGATCAAGGAACGCATTCAGAAAAAGTGTTGGAAGAGTCCACCAGGTCAGAGGAAGGAGGATGAGGGAGTCTGTTCTGGAACACAGTGATGTGGTTATCACAACCTCAGGAATGCTTGATGGAGGACCCGTTCTTGGTTATATTCAGGAACTTGCTTCAGATCCAAAGAGCGCCATATTCCTTTCCGGATATCAGGTAGAGGGCACAAACGGAAGGAGCCTCCTTGAGACTGGAATCCTGAATATCGCAGGTGCACCTGTGAAGCCAGAGATGCAGATAGAGTTCTTCGACCTCTCTGCACATGCTGGACACGATGACCTTGTAAAATTTGTCAAGGAAGTGGATCCCAGCAGAGTAATACTCTGCCATGGTGAGGACAGGCCGAAGCTTCAGGAGGCACTTGACGGCTATGACGTCATTCTTCCTATGAACGGTCATGAGTTTGAACTGAAGGAGTGACACTTCTCAGTCCTTAACTCATTCAAATAATTTTCATAAATGGCGGAATACCCGCAAGGTGGTAGAGAATTACCCCCGCAATCAGTCCTACCACGAACAGAGACCCATATTTTCTGTTAAATACAAATGTATAGCCCACAAACCATAGTGGCCAGGAACTTGAAGGGTAATCATCTGGCTTATTTTCCGGTCTTGTTTTCCCAAGAATTCTGTATGCTTCCATAGCAGAAGGTATGCTGGCGAATGCTATTGCTGTCAGGTAAGGCATATATCCGGCAACAACTGAGACTGCCAGCACAATGTACATGAGAGTTATTATGATTTTTGTTGCAGACCTTGCTTTTTTCTCTCCCAACCGCACCGGTATCGTTCTGATATTCCTTTCTTGATCAAATTTAAGTTTGTCAGTATGTTTTGCGAAGAGTACTCCCATTACTCCCAGGGCATATGGAACGGAATCGACCATGACCCATGCTGGAAGTGTGCCTGTCAGGCAATAGAAGGTTCCACCTATCATCAGAGGCCCCCATACAATGAAAGCTGCTGGTTCCCCAATACCGAACTTCTTAAGCGGAAGAGGGCCTCCAGTATATGAAATGAGAATTATCAGTCCGAGTATAAAAAATGCAAGAACTGCAGGGCCCCGGAGGATAGTGAAATAAATCCCTATGGCTCCTGCAATGACTGTGGTGACTGTAGCCCAGACAAGAAGCTGCCTTTCGGTCATCAGGCCAGATATGACAGGTTGTGGGCCATACTGTGTCCTGAAATAGTTTCCACTATCCAGCCCGGACCTGTAATCAAAATAGTCATTGAATAGGTCGCTGGCACCATGCGCAAGGAAGAGAGCCAGTGCCAGAAGAATAACGTAGAATGGATTGATTGTTCCAGTCAGGTAAGCAAACAATCCGCCTATCAGAGCACTTAGGAGTGACATGACTGCCACAGCTCCCCTGGATGCAATGAGCCATTTTGAGACCAGATCTAGCCTTGAAAACTCTTCCGGGCTTACTTCAGGTATTTCGAGAAATGCCTTTTTCCACATACCTGTATTCATGTTTTCCGCCATGTTATTTCAGGATTTCATAAAAAATTTCCAGATGTCTTTAATGAATCTCTGGGTAAATTTTCATATTGGGAAGCCATTCCCATGGCATGCAGGAAATACTCTCCTTCGAGCATGCACACATGGAGTATTCCACAAAACGTGCAAAACTTGTATCAGTAGGAGATGTATCCTTCAAGGTAAACCAGAATGAATTTGTAACTCTTATTGGACCCTCTGGCTGCGGAAAATCGACCCTGATTAACATGGTACTTGGCCTGGTAAAGCCAAGCTCCGGTTCTGTACTTATATCTGGAAAACCTGTGGATCAGCATACAAGCAGAATAGGGGTAGTTTTCCAGAATGCTGCACTTTTCCCCTGGCTTGATGTTCAGCACAACATAGAGGTTGTTCTTGAACCAATTATGCGGAATAAGGAGGAAAGAACAGCAACAGCTCTCAAATTCATGAAGATGGTTGGAATAGATGGTTTTGAAAGAGCTTATCCAAAGGAACTTTCTGGCGGCATGAAGCAGCGGGTCTCAATTGCCCGGGCTCTGGCCACCTCACCGGACCTTCTCATTCTCGATGAGCCATTTGTGGGTTTGGATGTATTCTCTGCACAGGCTCTTAGAGAGGAACTCCTTGATCTATGGGAGTCTCCGGAGACCCCACCACATACTGTTCTCATGGTTACTCACAACGTTGATGAAGCTGTACAGCTTAGTGATCGCCTCATTATCTTAAGCAGAAGGCCAAGCCATGTAATCAGTGAAATGAAGATTGACCTTGGAAGGCCTAGAAACACCAGAGTCCCTGAATTCTACCAGAAAGTGGATGAGGTCGTCAGTGTAATGTCTCCATGAAGGCAGGCCATAGGGATTCTATTTGATTATGCTGAAGGACTGGAGCGCTATGATGAAAAACTGAACAGCAACTCCGGCTACAAGAAGCCCGAATATCCTGGTGAGCGCTTTCATCACCTTGTCTCCCAGTACGCGCAGTATTTTAGATGAGAATACGAAGAATATGTAGATAATGAGCATCAGAATTATCACAGAGGAGATTGTGAAAATATCATCGTATATGGAACCCTTCATGAGTATGATTACCAGTGAAATTGCCCCCGGACCTGCTATGAAAGGTGTGGCAAAGGGGACTATTCCTATATCATAATCTATCTTGCCTCCCATTGATTTTGGTCTGTCCCCTTCCCTTACCATCTCTATACCCATTATGAGAAGGATAAGGCCACCTGCGATCTCCAGTGCTTCAATTGAGATCCCGAAATAATAGAGTATGTAAGATCCCAGAATGGCAAACATGATCAGTATCATTCCTCCGTAAAGGGTAGCATCCCTTGTCACTGTCCTGCGGCTTTTCTGATCCATAGATCCAGTCATGGCAATGAAAAGTACCAGACTGCCGAATGGATCTATGACTACGAATAGCCTGACAAAAATTCCAAGAAAATCAACTGCAAGGGATGTCAATGCAGGGGGGATGTTGATAAAATATTAAAAATAAGTGGAAAATAAAAAATTCACGGGCCAATATCATTGGGAAAGTCTTGCCCCCAGTGCAAGAGACTTCAGCTTCTTGACTGCTATGGATCTGGGGACACTCCCCAGACCGGAAAACGTTTCAAAGCCGCAGTCTGTTCCTCCCATGACTCTCTCTGGCCCTATTTCATCGATGTCAGCAAGATTCCTCAACTTCAGATATACAGTTTCAGGAGTCTCAACAAATGGGGATTTGACATCTATCACTCCTGCAGCAATCTTCATCTGCTTTGGCCAACCATGCTCCTTTGTGTATTTCCTTATTATGACAGGATCTCCGGCGTGCCTTGCATTGGCCATTTCTCCTACAATGGTCCCGGCCTTGAGTTTGAGAATTTCTGGCAGTACCATGGAGTAATCCGGGTCTGTCAGGTGGGCAGATGGATAATTTCCATAGCAGTAGTGTACTCTAATTCTGTCTGATGGGAGGCCGGAAATAGCTTCATTTATTGCCTGAACGTGCACTGGGAGAGCTTTTGCAAAATCCCTGGCCCAGTCAACGCCGAGGCTTCTGGCCATTGCCAGATCGGGGGCATCTATCTGAAGATCAGCGCCTTCCACCGAGAGTATTGCACGATATTCCTTTGCAAGTTCTCTGGAAAGACTGAAGAGGAATTCCTCATGGTCATGATAGGCCTTTCCATGTGGATAAAATACTGTTATTACTCCAGGTGAAGGTGCCGGGATGAAAATTCTTGAAGCACCTTTCTTCTTTGCATTTCTGACAGAGTTTTCCGTTTCACTTCTGGCAAGCTTCTCACCTGTGTAAACAAGAGGGCTTTCAATCTCAGCCAGATCAAAAGCCCTGGCCTCAGAGATGACCTTTGACATTGCAGGATTGGCCTCTGCAAGCTCGTGGTAAAAATCTGGCGAAAACTCTGGAGAAACCTTTCTGGAAGAGGAAAAGCCTGAAAACCTGTTCGGTATATAAGTGGTGTAGCCAGATTTTCTCTCCTCTCCGTTGCTGATCCAGTCCAGCCCGAAGTTGAGGGAGTCGGGGTGAAGCTGATCGTTCATCGCCATCTCCTCTCCCCTGTTGATTGCATCTATGTGAGATTCATCAATCTCACCTGTCCTGGTTTTTCTGAGTAGCTCTTCGATTTCAGGGGTTCTGAAATAACTTCCTGTCATGGTTGTCTTGAACATGAATTATGATTGGACAGTATGATAAAAATAGTTATAGATAAGATATTATCTACAGTAATTTTAACTTTACATCCGGTTCAAAATTTTATTATCCGGAGCATAATAAGGTAGTGATGAAAATTCTTATCATGGGGGCCGATGGATATATTGGCTGGCCACTTTTTCTAAGAGAATCCATGAAGGGACATGAAGTTGCAGCCCTTGACAATTACTTTACACGGAGGAGAGTGAAGGAGGTGGAGTCAGATTCAGTCTCACCCATACTTTCACTCTCTTCCAGATTGAGGAAACTTTCGGAACTGACAGGGAGGGAATATCCATTATACAGAGGAAACGCAAGCAATCCATCATTTCTGCTCAATACTGTGAGAGAATTCAGACCTGATGCCATAGTACATCTGGCTGAACAGAGGTCAGCCCCATACTCCATGCTTGGTCTGAAACAGGCATCTGCCACAATGAGCAACAACATTTTAAGCACCATGAACCTGATATATGCGGTCAAGGAATATGTCCCTGATGCACACATACTTAAACTGGGCACCATGGGAGAATATGGAACACCCAACATAGACATTCCAGAGGGATTTTTTGAGGTAAGCTACAACGGCAGAAAGGATTATCTTCCATTCCCAAAGCAGGCTGGCTCCTGGTATCACTGGACAAAGGTTCATGATTCAAATAATCTTATGTTTGCCAACAGACTCTGGAAAACACCAATCACTGATGTCATGCAGGGTGTTGTGTATGGGACCAGAACCAGAGAAATAACTGAGACCGGCCTGTACACCAGGTTCGACATAGATGAGGTATGGGGAACTGCCCTTAACAGGTTCTGTGCTCAGGCTGTTGCCGGGCTTCCATTGACACCGTACGGCAAAGGTGGACAGACAAGGGGATTCCTTTCGCTGGAGGATAGCATAAACTGCCTGGACATTGCACTTCACAAACCGCCTGCAAAGGGTGAGTACAGAGTTTTCAACCAGTTCGATGAACATTACAGTGTTAGGTATCTGGCAGATACTGTGAAAAAGGTCTATGAAGCTGAAATAGGAAGAACTGCAAACATAGTGAATGTGGAAAATCCTCGACTCGAACTTGAGGAACATTACTACAATCCTGAGCATAAAAAACTCAGAAGCCTTGGCTATGTTCCTTCCAGTACACTTGAGAATGAACTTAAAGTGATACTTGGCGATCTTGAAACCTGGAAGAAAAGAATCCTCTCACTCAGGAAAGTAATAACTCCGAAAACTTTCTGGAACAGAAGCAGTGTCAACATCCCTGGAGTTCAGACTCCTCCAGGGACCTCCTGAGCACTTCAACGTATTTTTTTGCCTTTCCTACACTCAACCATTTCTTTCCTTCGATTATTCTGGCTGTTACCTCATTTCCATTCTGGATGGACTTATTTATGGCCGGGGTCAGTTCTCCACCTCTTTTTGCTGCCTCACGAAGATTGTCCATCACATCCTGGTTCAGAAAATATACTGCACAGAGACCGTAATCCGATCTTGGCTTTGCAGGTTTCTCATCCACAGCCAGAACCCGGATTTCATCACCTACTACTTCTATAGAGGGGCATCCGTAATTCCTTGGATCCTCAACTTTCATGATGTTTAGAACGCTCTTATTCTTGAATTTCCCGGAAACTGCCAGTCGGAAGAACTCACCACTGTCTACCAGGAAACCATCTCCAGCATTGAGCAGGAAGTCTTCACCGGAGACAAAACTGTCCGCCATCAGGACCGCATTTCCATAACCATCAGGAGCTGGTTGATACAGAATTTCCACATCCGGGAATTCATTGGAAAGGTAGGTTCGGGTGATTAAATCATCAGGTTTGATGACACATGCAATTTCTCTAACTCCAGAATTACTCATCCCATTGATTATACAGTCAAGCACAGGCCTCAGGACTGTGCGGCCATCCCTGCAGTCATAGAGAGGGAGCATTTCCTTCCTGAATTTTCCATCCAGGCCTGATCTGGTGCCCAGTCCAGCTGCTGTGATGACACCTTTCATATTTTCCTGTAAAGCTTTGAATGATTATTATTTTTACATAACTGCTTTGATGTATTGTGTTCCACTTGCTCCCAAAAATAGAATACCAGAATTGCATAGCGCATCAATGATCGTTGTTTCAGTTGATGGTGGCGCAACGAAGACCATGGCCATCTGCTATGATATAGAGGGGAATATTTTGGGAATGGCTGCCTCAGGACCATCCAACTTCAGGAATATAGGAGTAGAAAAGGCTGGAAATAACATATCAGAAGCAGTAAAGAAATCTGTTGAAAGGGCCGGTTACACTATGGGTCAGATTAATCGGGCCACCTACGCACTTGCCGGTGTTGGTGACTCCATAAGGTCAACTGAAATCATAAGAGAATTCATTTCAGATCTTCATCTCACATCCAGTTTTGATCTGTTCAACGATGGAGAGGCAGGGTTCAACTGCAGGCTTCTGGGCAGAGACGGTATTATTATTGCAGCAGGCACTGGACTGGTGGCCATAGGCAGATTAAATGGTGGGTTGAAAAGAGTAAGCGGCTGGGGATGGCTTATGGGTGATGAGGGAAGTGCTTTCTACATAGGGCGAAAGGCTCTGCAGGAGGCAGCCTGCATTAGTGATGGAAGGCAGATTATGAAGAGCAGGCTTCTTGAAGAAGTTGAGAGATTCTTCCATACAGATGAGCCTAGAGGCATCACAAATCATGTGTATACAACTCCTGTTGATGTCAGGAAAATAGCTTCACTGGCGAGGCTGGTTTCGGATCTTGCTAAATCAGGAGACGAGGTCTGCAGATTGATAATTTCAGACGCCGCCCTTCAGTCTGCTACCTGTGCAAAAGCCCTTCTCCGGGAGAGTGGAGACAGATCAATGATCCCCGTCAGTGGATATGGCGGTGTTTTCAGGTCAGGTGAGCTCTACTGGGATACTCTAATAAAATCTGTAATGACTGACTTCCCGGAAATAGAGCCTGTTACACCGCTCTATGGATATCATGCGGTGCTTGGCTCCATGTTCATGGTTATGCAGCAGAGCGGCATTGAATTTGATCAGAAGCACATTCTGGAGCAGTTCAACAATCGTCTTGGGACTCTTTCCCAGCTAGAAAGAAAGGACTATCTTTTCATCTGAGTTCAAATCTCGGCAAAAGGCTTCAGTGGAATTCAGAATATGAAAAGCCATATATCTTCTTCAGATTTACCTCGCATATGGCCCATGCTCAGAAGAGATTTTACGTCATGGACGATTTCGATCTCAGAGGCAAAACCGTCTTTCTAAGGGTGGATATAAATTCACCAATAAGTCCAGCGGATGGGTCAATACTTGACCGGTCAAGATTCATGTCACATCTTGACACAATTGGAGAACTGAGTGAGTCAAAGCTGGTTATAGCTGCACATCAGAGCAGGCCGGGCAAGGATGATTTCACTTCACTTTTCAGGCATTCGCAGGAGCTGGAGATGATCACAGGCAGGAAGGTGAAATTCGTCGATTCCCTGTTCGGGCATGAAGTCACCAGAACAGTAAGAGAGATGTCTGTTGGAGATATTGTGCTGCTGGAAAACACCAGGTTCTATTCTGAGGAGGTTGTCATTGACCCGGAAGATATTGAAACAATGGAACACACACATCTGGTCAGGAATCTATCTCACCTCTTTGACTATTACATAATAGATGCATTTCCGGCTATCCACAGGGCACAGACAAGCCTTGTTGGCTTCAGGAGAATCAAGCCAAACATTGCCGGGAGGCTCATTGAAAGAGAGGTCACAATGCTTGACCGCTTCATGCAGGGTGAGAACCACCCCAAGCTGGCGATTCTTGCTGGATCAAAAATAGAGGACAGCGTGAATGTTGCGGAAAATTTCCTTGCAAATGACACCGTTGACACCCTCATAACAGGAGGGGTAGTTGCCAACGCTTTTCTCTGGGCCGGTGGCAAGGAAATAGGGAAGAGAAACCGGGATTACATAATTAAAAATAACAAATCATATAAGGAAATTCTGAAGAAATGCAGTTCCATACTGGAAAAATATCCGGAACGGGTTATAATGCCTGTTGATTTCATACTTAACCCATCGGGAAGGGCTATCAGCAGTGATGATAAGGTGCCTGATGAGGAGATCATGGCTGATATTGGTTTTGAATCAGTAGAGATTTTCAAGAATGCTATCTCCAATGCCGGCGCAATTTTCATGAACGGCCCTATGGGTATGTATGAGATAGATGAATATTCAATGGGGACAAGGGAAATACTGCAGGCGGTAGCAGACAGCAGCGCTCTGAAGATCGCCGGTGGGGGGCATACACTGAGCGCTCTTGAAATGCTTGGTCTGAAGGACAGGATCGACCATGCATCAACCGGAGGGGGTGCCCTGATAAGCTATTTATCCGGTGAGCCAATGCCAGTATTGTCTTCTCTTTATGAAAGTATGAAGATTTTTGGTGGAGTTGAAAATGGAACAGCAGGGAAGTATTAACGTATCAGAACAACTGGAATACCTCAGAACAATGATATCCACACTGGATAACCAGATATCAATTCTGGTAAGAGGCATGGAAGAGATACAGAGGGCAACGTCCATTCTGAAGGAGGATGGGATAGAAGGTTCCAGTGACGTCAAAACGTTAATTGGTGCAGGCATATATGCAAGATCTTCATTGAAACTCAAAGAGAAGCTTCTAGTTCCAATCGGTTCAGACATATACATAGAGGAGGACCGTGAAAACACCATCAAGAGGCTCCAGAAGAATTTTGAGGAGGTTGGAGGATCTCTCAAAACAGCACAGGAGAGAAGGGATGACCTTGCAATGAGGTACGATTCCCTTGTTACTATGATTCAACAGAGCCCACAGAAGAGCAAATAGTGCCAGATCATGTTTGAATCCCTCAAGAAACTGTTCAGAAAAACCTCTGAGGAGGCTTCTTCGGGCACACTGAGGAGAGATGAACTCCCCTCCAGGGTAAGGGAAATGCTTCTTGAGAATGATGTGGCCTTTGATGTTGCCGAAGATATTTCTGAAAATTTTTCCAGATACCTTCAGAAGGTTAAGCGCAGGACTCCAGCTGAAGAGGTAAAGGAAGCCCTCAGATATGCTATGAAGGACATACTTGACAGGAATAATTCTGATATTGATATTCTAAATCCTGGAAAAAAACCATTCGTGATTCTTTTAATCGGGATAAATGGAACCGGAAAGACAACCACAGTTGCAAAGCTTGCCTATTTTCTGAAAGAAAATGGAAAGAGAGTAGTTGTTGCAGCGTCAGACACATTCAGGGCAGGAGCCATTGAGCAGCTTTCTGTGCTCTGTGAGAACATAGGAGTTCCAATTATCAAGCACACAGCTGGAAGCGACCCTGCCTCTGTTGCCTTCGACGCCATAGAACATGCAAATGCCAGAAAGCTTGACTACGTCCTGATTGACTCAGCAGGGAGAATGCAGACCAACAAGAACCTTCTTGATGAGATGAAGAAAATGAAGAGAGTGGCCAAACCCGATCTCACAATCCTGATTCTGGATTCAATGGTAGGACAGGATGCAGTATTTCAGGCAGAGACATTTCTTAAGGAGGTGGCTTTCGACGGAGTTATACTTACCAAACTTGATACCGATGCAAAGGGAGGTGCCATAATCAGTATAGCAAGCCTCCTGAAAAAACCGGTTCTTTATGTCGGTGTAGGCCAGGAGAAAGGGGATCTTAAAAAATTTGACACCAGTTATTTTCTGGACAGGATTTTTGGATAGTTTCTCACTGATCGGAAACCTCCGAGTCAACTACATTGGGCGTATTCTTATCCTTTGGAGAATCAACTGAAAATTCCACAGGTTTGACGTTCCCCTTAACACCCACTCTTGTGTTCAGCTGTTCAAGGTTCTTAGTTACCATCAATGAAAATTTCTGCACCTGCGTCCTCAGGTCTTCATCCCTGACAATATTTTGAACCTCCTTTCTGATATCCTGTGGTGCCTTCTGTAAGGACTCCTCTTTCCTTGCGGGTTGGGTTTCATTTTCATGGGATTCATGGGTCTTGACTTCTGATTGGACTGAACCCATTACCCTGAAAAGTGAATATACGGAGATTAAAAGTGCTATAACGGCAAGTATAAGGGAAACTATTGAGACGTCAGACATACGGTAAGCCATATTTTGCTTGCTATTATTCTTTATGCAGTCAGCTCTGCCAGCAAACAGTGGTTGATGAGTTCATTTTCCTTTTCCCGATCTGATTCTTCTTCCTACTCTTCTGTATGGAAACAGCGCCAGTGCAACAATCACTGCAAGAACTGAAAAAAGGCCTTCATATGCACCGTGAGGCACTTCATTGGAATATTTCCATCCTCCATAAATCCTCATTAGATTCAGTTTGATCAGTCCCAGCCATGGTATCTGTCCGAAGGCAACAGCAATTACTCTTGACTGATTCACAGGACCACTGTCTATTCCGATACTCTGGTCAGAAAGCGCCCAGGCGTTGAATGTGGAGTTGTAGTAAACTGAATCATTAATGTAAGCGAAATTGTGGTCTCCCATGGTTATGAAGCCTGATTCATTCCTGTACTGCGATATGTAAACAATGAAATTTCTCCCAGAAAATCCCAGATCATGGATGAGAATGTATGAGTTTGTCACTGTCATCCAGTGTGCTTTATTTTCCCCGGGGACATAAGCTGTTCCGTTTTTCCATTCAAGATATAGAATTGCCCTGTGTATGACGGTCAAACCATAAGTACTCTTGTAGAGTATTACGTTCCCATACTCGCCGTATGTGGAATAATTCATCTCCCTTCCCTGTACATACGTTACAACTTTTTTAACAGGATCTGACACTCTCTTTTCGAATACAATATCACCGGTGTTTATGACTCCCAGCTGCCAGTTGCTGGAATGTTCCATGCTTTCCGATTCCACCACTGAAAGTGGAGGAAATATCCCACAATAAAGTGTAAGACCTGCAAATGCCGCAATGATAAGGACAACGGCAATTATCTCAATTTTGTGGGATTTCAAGCATCCTGTGATAACCGCTATGGATTTATCGGTTTCGGGGAAATCATAAACTGTTTTCTTCAGTCTTTAAATGAACCGGAAAGATTGGCGATTACTTCAGAGACGCCATTATTCTGGATATGCTGAAGGCATCCAGATCTGTAACAATGAGAGGAATGTTCTCTATTTCTGCAAGCTTGATTGCAAGTTCATCGATCCTGTCCGGTTGTATATATACTACCGCTGCAGGTTTCAGAGGGTGTACCCTTATTGCAATCATTGGACTTCTGCCCATCTTCACTTCCGTAAAGAAAATAATTCTCTGGCTTGACCATCCGTAAAGTTTGCTGTATTCGGAATAAGAAAATGAGAGTATGGCCTTTATGCCATCAACTATTGTGTATCCCCTGATATAACGGTTAAGGCCAACATTGCAGTAGTTGGTTCCATTGATCATGCGAATAACCCTTTCCAGGGAGATGTCATGATTGTAATCACTTATATCTATCAGGGCATCTGAAGGCATCCCGCTGCTGTATCGCCTTATAACCTGTCCCCCTCTCTTCTGATCGATATCTACAAGGGCAGTGACAATTTTCTTGATTGATAGGACGCCCGGTGACTTTCTCCTTCCAGATTCATAATCGCTGATTACTGAGGGGGAAATGGAGAGATACCTGGCAAGCTCCAGCTGGCTGACCTGAAACTCCTCCCTCCACTTTCTTATGGTTTCACCGGGATTGTCAGCTATGGTGATCTCACCTGCTATCTTCTCATGGATGTCCATATTACAGTTATATCAAGTTAAATATAAATCATCCGGCACTTGACGAATCCCTAATTCCCCACCGCAGATTTGTCAGTCTGGCTATAGATATCCAGAACTGTTCTGAGGTCCTCAAGTGCCTGTTCAGGAGGCAGTGGTTCAGCAGTGTCATCCCTGACCGATCTGATGAATTCAGACATTTCTCTCTCGAACACATCATATATCTCTACTTTCATAGGTACACCATTCAGTGCTATGTCACCGAATGCCGTCCTTCTTTCCGGTTTTTTGAAATCCTCCTGTGATCTTGTTCCAGGTATTTCGTAAATTGATCCTTCTGAGCCTATTATTTCAAATCCTGGTACAGAAGGTGGGTTGACGTATGACCATGAATAATATAGTATTCCATTGGCTCCGTTATTGAAATCAAACAGAGCAACAGCGTTGTCCTCACCCTCAAGTGAAGAACCCCCCTTGGATACTCTGGAAGTCAGTTTTCTGTATTTTCCTCCCAGCATAAGCATTGAATGAACATAATGGATACCCCCATCAATAAGTGCACCTCCTCCCATTGATTCCTTTCTGGCTCTCCAACCGCTCTTATCATATATTCTCTGATCCCTTACGAAAATGGTCAGCGGTTTTCCAATTTTCCCTTCCTTCATCAACCGGACAGCTTCATTCAGAGACGGATCAAAATGGTACTGCTCTGCAACATTAAGTTTGAGGCCATGGCTCCGGGCTGAGCTGATCATATCCATGGCATCTTTCACAGTTGGTGCTATTGGTTTCTCAACGATCACATTTTTGCCGTTCTCAAAAGCCCTGATGGCAAAATCCCTGTGGAGGTTGTGCGGAACTGTAAGATCAATGATCTCTGCATCCGATTTCAGAGCCTCTTCGTATGACCTGTAAACGTTTTTTATCCTGTATGTTGAGATTACATCCTTGACAACAGATTCATCTCTTTCCACTATGGATACATCCACCCCCTTAAGTGATCTAAGATGTACCTTTCCGAATCCTTTTACACCTACCACAATTATTTCCATAATTAGAAATAGGCTGAAACTATAATAATATTTAAAAATAAATGAATGGATTCACTTAGCTGGGATCTCATGCCCATTCAAAGGAAAAAGTATTGCAGATCCTTTTCTAATAAATATTCTAACCTTTTCTCCGGCCGGTATTGGAGTGTTATTCAGGCTGAAAAATTCGCCCTCAGAATCTTCTAGCTTCAGGTTGACTCTGAAGGAGCCCTGAGAATAACTTGAAATAACAACTATCCCTTCTCCGCATTCAAAAAACCCTTTCCCAATACTGGAAGGGTCCTCTTCGAGTCTGACAACTTTGATCTCATCTGGTCTGAAACCTATTGTACCTTCCCCTCTTGAAAAATTTGAAGAATCTATTCCTAAGTCTAAAGGAATGCTCAAGTTCTTGCCTGCTCTAGCCACGTATCCGTTTCCTTCCTCACTTATGGCTGCCTTTAGCACGTTCAGTTCCCCGGTAGCTCTAGCAACTTCAACCGTGAGTGGTTTTTTATAAACATCTATTGGCTTTCCAACCTGCAACATTAAACTCTTGTGGATTACTCCTACGCTCTTTGAAAGGGAAAAAATATCTGCAGGATCGTGTGAAACTATGATTGCAGTAAATCCCAATTTTTCCTGAAGTTCCCTGGTGTAATTTCTTGCAACATCTTTTATTGTTGCATCCAAATTGCTGAATGGTTCATCTAACAAAAGAAGAGAAGGGTCTTTTGAAAGTGCTCTTGCGTACGCTACCCTCTGCTGTTGCCCGCCACTTGACTCTCTCGGTTTCTTATAGAGAACTTCGCGGATATTTAACATATCCGCCAGTTCTGTTACCTTGTTTTTAATGGCTGATGGACTCAAACGCTTAACCCTGAGTGGAAATGCAATATTTTCAAAGTTAGTTAAATGAGGGTATAAAGCCCAGTTCTGAAATACCATTCCAACATTCCTGTCCTCAACTTCTACGATTGTCTTCCCATCCTTGGAGACAATTTTGTCATCGAATCTGATGATACCTTTAGTTGGAACTTCAAGCCCGGCTATTATTCTCATAAGGGTTGTTTTCCCGGAACCGCTTGAACCTAGTATCCCAAAGAACTGCTTGTTGCCTATTTCAAGATTTATGTTCTGCAAAGCGTTTGTTACGTTGTTTTTCTTGACGAATTTCTTACTTAAATTTTCGATCTTTATTGCTACCATATTAAATCACCGTAGAATAGTTATCCCTTAGCCCCGTTTCCCATGGCCATTAGACCTCTTACAAAATACCTTCCAAGAAGAACAAATATTACCAATGGAACTACTGAAGCAACCGCCGCTGCGGCAAAGCTATCGTTGTAAAGTACACCATACCCTCCAGTATAGGACTGGAGTACCAGAGATACCGTGGAAATGTTTGGGGTATTTGTAGTCATCAATGGAATGAAAAAGTTATTCCATGACTCTATGAAAACAAAGATGAAAGTCGATACAAGTCCGGGATAAGTTAGAGGGAAGACTACCTTGCTGAATATAGTCCAATTATTCGCTCCGTCTATTCTTGCAGATTCTATGGCACTTCTTGGTAGAACTGCAAGAAATATAGACATCAGAAGAGCCCCCGTTGGAAGGAAAAATATTAGAAAAGAGAAGATCAGGCCAGGTAGGGAATCAAAAATGTGAATATTTATAAGAAGCTTGATAAGTGGAACAGCAGTAACTTCATAAGGAATGAAAGTTGCAATTGCAATTATGGTAAATATCACATCGTTTATTTTCGACGTAGCCCTATAGAAATAGTAAGCAGCCATGCTACCTATTATTGCAGAAACTGCCGCTACAGATATTGCTATTATCAAACTATTAAGTAGAGTGCCAGATATTGCCCTGGATACTGTTATGATAGCAGTAAGTGATGATGCTGCCGGAAACAGTATAGGTGTGGTCAGCACAGAAGCTGTTGATTTTAGACTGTTAATCACTAAAACGTAAACAGGAAAAAGCCAGATTATGGCCAGAACTATTAGCACTATGTGATGAGCTATTCTTCTTGTAATTCTAAGATAATGATTAGGCACTTATCCACCTCTTTATTCCAAACAAAGCATAAGGTATGACTACGACTATTGCAATGACCACCACAATTATGCTTACCACTGCAGCATCAGCATAATACCCGTAATCAAAGAAATTAAACAAATAGAGAACTGAGGTTTCAGTGTTGGGGTTTATCCCCGTTGCTACGTAGGGTATTGTGAATGTCCTCAGAGAAAATATGATAAGAAGGGCAGAAGAGACAATGAAAGCATTCTTTGATTCCGGAAGAAGAATTTTTCTTAAAATCCTAAATGGACCTGCAGAATCTAATTTGGCAGATTCAATGCTTTCTGAGCTAACATTCTGGAAAGCTGCAAGATAAAATATAGCTGCGAGTCCAGAGTAAACCCACATTGTAATTATTATGAGGCTTGGAAGGGCCTGAGATGCACTGCCAATCCATGAAAAAGATGGAAGTCCAAGGTGTCTGAAGATATAGTCTATTCCTTCTGACTTTGAATAAATCCAGTCCCATATAATTGCAACAGCTGATAAAGCAATGGCAAGGGGATAAAGGAATAGTGAACTATAAATGGTCTTCAACCTTTGATTTTTCAGGAAGAAAATCAGAGATGCAAACAACACACCCAGAGCATTACATACCAGAAAATTTCCTAGAGTCCATAGCAATGTGCGGCTAAGAGTACTTATGAAATCTGACCTAGCTAGGATTTTTCCATATGTTTGCAGTCCTACAAACTTTATAACTAAACCGCTAGTCGACCAATTTGTGAAAGAGAAATATAAATTCCATAAAAGAAAATACAAAAGAACTGCACCAAAAATTAGTGCAGGAATAGAAAAAATAATGGATTTTTGAAATTTCAAAAATACCTACCTTACCTCTTTCTCTCGTAATATATGGGGGCTATGACCATCAACCCAGTAAGTACCACGAGGAAAGAGACCACGTTGTAAGGCATTCCATTGTCAGAGCTGTGCTGAACAACGCCAGATGTGTTCACTGAAGATGTGGCAACAGAGCCGGATGCTGATGTTGAATTGTTAACCCATGGTGGAAGATAGTTTCCAAATGGGTGTGCAAGCGTCCCCATAAATCCAAAACCGAGACTGTTTGCTGTTTTCCAAGAAGACTGTTCGCTGTTCATTATGCTCTGTAGGCTTGAGTTCCAGTTGCTCTCTTTAGAAGAGGAAATGAAACTCTCCAGTGCGGATTCAAAGGAACTTGCTTGAGAGTCGAACAGACCCCCATCAGATAGCTGGTATACGAACCTGCTGGAATTATGTGAAGCATTGAGTAGAGCCTGGTAGTCTCCCCACTGTGATGGGGTGTTGTAGAAGCTGGGGCTGGTTACGTTGTTATAGAAAGTACTGGCTTTCCATTTCGTGAATACTGCCTGTCCAGCATAAGATGAGAAGTACTTTGCGAATGTCAGACCTGCCTGATCATTTGAACCCACAGGAACCGCTACTGAATCAGTTACCAGAGCGAAGTATCCCTGCGTACCTGGAAATGGCATTGCTATAAGATTGATGTGGTGGTTATGGTCATATGTAGTATTCATAGTACTGGAGTTCATTGGGTATGCAGTTACATTCAGGTAGTCATATGCATAATTGACATACCAGTTTCCATTTGCCTGGAACCCGGATTGGCTGCCTGTGACGCTTGGCATTGCCTTTGTCCATGTGTATGTGCTCATCGAAGTGTTCTCTTCACTGAGAGCTTTCAGATATTCCGAGTTTGTAAGGCTTACAACATTCTTTACTGTTGTGTTTGTAGAGGTGTTCATTACACCGTAAAGGGCCATATCGTATATTTTTGCATTACCCGTCATATTTATTGAATTTGCCAGCAGAAGATCTTCCCATACCTGCATCTGGTCCCAGCCGCCGTCTCCACCAGGAATTGTCCATCCCGGTATACCGTTCCTCTGCAGCTTGGCAGAATCTGCTAGAAGTGCAGTGACATTTTGAGGGAGTTCCTTAATGCTATTGTTGTAAAGAAGCTGTGGATTTATGTATAGCTCAGCTCCACGGTGTGCATCCACTGGAAGGGAGAATGTACTTCCATTGAATGTTCCTGCTTCCAGAACCTGAGGAACGACATTTTTCATGGAATCTGCAATAGAAGTCATATTCACAAACGCTTTTGAATGCCCAGAAGCAGCTTCTATATAGCTCAGCATCTCAGGCCCATAATGAGTCTGGAAACTCTCCGGCGGATTGCCATCTGCTATAAGTGAAAGTATTGCTCCCTTTGCTGCAGAACCACCTGCTCCTGCCTTGAGCTCAGATACAGCTGTCAAATTTGGATATGCTGAATGGAATGCCGCATATTCCTTGTCGACAGCAATTTTCCCTTCTGTGGCCCACCAAGTATAAAATGTAACCGTCTGTGGACCTTTATGAGCAGTCTCTTCGTAAACTACTACCGCCACTGCCGCAACAATTACAACTACGACGATGGCAATAACAGCCCACTTTGTCTTTGAGGATCTTGGACCCTCATCTTGTGGATTACTTTCCATTTAAAATACCTCTAGTTAATCGTTGTAAGGAAAATAATATATTAAAACTTACCTGATTACATATACTAAAGTTGATAAAAAACTGTATATTCAATCATAGAGTCATTAATATTTCTTTTAGTAACAAAAGATTGGAAAATCTTTAACTTTGGAATCTTTACTTCATAACCTGAATCTGTTTTGTGAATATTTGTAAAGCCTCATCCAAACCAGGAACGACAATGCTGTAACCACAAGTACCAGGTATATATCTATTGCATCTGCGTAAAGGAGATTCCCATTGGCAATTGCCCTTTCTATAAGCATCATGAGACCTCTGTGAACCGCATAGGTCTTGTCCTGAATCACTATATACTCAGAGACCTGAAGTCCACCCCAGTAACTCCCGAAAGCCGCCATAGATCCGGTCACCAATCCCGGGAATATTCCTGGAAATAGCAGATATCTTAATTTCTTAAATCCTGAGATTTTGTAGGTTCTGACTATTGTCTTCAATTCAGATGGAATGGAAAGTGCGGAACCATAAACATTGAAGAATATGTAGGCCGCTGCTGAGAGATATGTTACAACGAATACGTCAAAGTTGAATGCTATACGCTCTCCAAGGATTGGCGTGAGTCTGGGTGTGAAGAAGGCAATAATAATAGGCAGGAGTACGGGAACAGGTATAGAATACAGTATCTGAAATCCCCCAGTGAAGAATCGGCCAGTCTTTCCCTTAAGTCCGAAGTAGATGGCGAGAGGGACCATTGTTGCAAAACTTATTGCAAAAACTGTAGCAATTCTTGCCAGATCAAAAAGTGTGGCAAATGTAAGGGTGATAAGTGAAGACCCATTTAGAAGATATTTGGAGAATGCATCAGCAAATCCTGCCTGTGCAACCAAGTATACTGCAATCCCTACAAAAAAAAGAAGAATACCGCCAGTTATAATATTCAGGGAGCGTTCTGAAAATCTTCTTGTTTTGACCCGGTTGAATTCTTTCCCCTCAGATGAACGATTTATGGATTCCAGTGCAGTTACACCTGAGCTCACAACCTGTCTGATCCTTGTGTTTACAGACGATGCTAGAGCTGAGAAACGTGTCTCTCTTGTCACCTCCCCCTCCTCGGGACTTGTTTCAAATTTGTAAGTGCCTGACCTCTTAAGAAGGGGGTTGATTATGAAATAGTATGAAAGGGCAATGGCGCCCACAATGAACAGTATAAGAACCCAGATGAGATCATATTCTCCTGCATTCGCGTACTGGAGGGAGAGAGAACCCACCCCAAATACTCGATAATTTTCGTTCCCAACTGTGATTACCTCACTGAAGGTAATGTAAAAAAGGGCGCTGGCAAAAGAAGGCATTATATTTGCAATGATCTGGTTGTAAGATGCAGGAATATAGAGTTTTGTAAGCCTTTTTAAACCTGAGAATCTGTAAACCTTCACTATATTGAACATCTCGTCTGGTATCTGGCTTACAGACTGATAAACACCAAGTATGAGGTTCCAGATGAGGGCAGTTATTATAAGGAAGTCAACGGCTAATTCAATACCCAAACCTCCCCCAACCCTGTCTATAAGAAAAATGAGTATTATAGGGAAGAAAGACACAACAGGTACAGATTCTAGCACATCAGTTATAGGAATTATAATGGCTCCGGCAGATTTTACTCTGGCAGAAAGTATTCCCAGGAATATAGCCAGCAGCACGGATGCCAGCATGAGAATCCATATTCTACCAAATGTCAGAAGTATTGCATATAGCATGAGGGCAATCGTGTGAAGTGTGATGAACATTCATCACCCACCTCCTCAGCTTCTGCAACCAGAGCGTTCATTCTTTATGCCCCCGAATCACTTAACTGGATTAAGTGATTTTAGGGGATTAACATATTACACTTAAATATTTTCAGTATGGAGCAGTAAACGGGATTGTGTCTGTTTAAATTTAGAGAATACAATCTAACCAATTGTGAAAAGTGCAGGGGATGGGATTTGAACCCACGTATCCCTACGGAACCAGACCCTCAATCTGGCGCCTTTGACCAATCTCGACAACCCCTGCCTCTTTCTACCTGATTTGAAAAGTGATTAAGTAATTTTGCCCGACAGCATCCATGATTTTTACCTGCTCTCCCATAATATGATATAAATCAATTTGACCGCATACAGTCAGGAAGGTAAAGTTCATTCTTAACGACAGATATAAATTAGGACATATCCTATAACAGAGGATGACAGTCAGGGAGAGAAGTGCGTTCATAATCGATGCTATCAGGACACCCATAGGAAAGAGGAATGGGGCACTTTCCGAAATTCATCCTGTTGACCTCATGGCAAAGCTTCTCAAGACAGAAATTTCAAGATTCAGGATACCTCCAGAAAACTATGATGATTTAATACTTGGATGTGTCAGTCAGGCAGGGGAGCAGGGCATGAATGTTGCCAGAAACGCATGGCTTTCTGCTGGCCTCCCGGAAACTGTTCCTGCAGTAACTGTGGACAGGCAGTGTGGCTCAAGCCTTCAGGCTGCAACATTTGCAACATATGGTGTTCTATCAGGCATGCAGAAACTTGTTCTTGCTGGAGGGGTAGAATCTATGAGTCGCATCCCTCTCGGAAGCACAATCAATGGCTCATCCAATCCAATAACAATGGACCTGGCGCTGAGATATGGCCTCGACAGAGAATGGTTCAGCCAGGCGAAGGGAGCTGAATCCATTGCCTTGAATTACGGACTCACAAGAGACGAACTGGATGAATTCAGCTACATGAGCCACCTCCGTGCGTCAACAGCTTCCAGAACATTACAGAAGGAGATCTCTCCTGTGGTCGCAGATCTGAGCGGGGATGGAAGCGAAATCGTTACGATACTGGATCATGATGAAGGTGTCAGGTCTTCCCCGGATCTTGAGAAGATGAGAAGCCTGAAGCCTGCCTTTCCAGGCCTGAGGCTCATCACTGCTGCAAACAGCAGTCAGATTTCAGACGGGGCCAGTATATCCATGATCTGCTCGGATGATGCGGTAAGGCAGTATGATCTGAAACCCAGGGCTGAGATAGTGGCAACCTCTGTTGTGGGAGTTGATCCAGTTACCATGCTGACCGGACCCATACCTGCAACCACTTCTGTCCTTGATAAGGCAAATATGGACATTTCGGAGATCGATCTTTTTGAGGTAAACGAGGCTTTTGCACCTGTTGTGCTTGCCTGGCAATCTGAATTTGGAGTTCCACTGGACAGGGTAAATGTTCATGGTGGGGCCATAGCCATGGGACATCCTCTTGGTGCTACGGGAACCAGAATACTTGCTACACTGCTCAATGCACTTGAAGAAAAAGGTAAAAAATATGGTCTTGTGGCCATTTGCGAAGGCGGCGGCATGGCCAATTCGATGATAATAAAAAGGCTCTGAGTATTATTTGTCGCATTTACCGGTTGGGCAGGCTGGATCGAAAGTGGCATCCAGCTTCAGGTACTTATCCGGAACCTTCACTATGAGCTCTGTCATCTCTTTCTCAGCTTCAGGCTTCTTCACCTCAGGCTGCTTTTTCTTAACCTGCTGGGTACCTGAGTAAAGAACCTGTTCCGATTTGCTTCTGTCCCTGTAGACAGTGATTCCTTTGCAGTGCAGATCCTTGGCCATTCTGTATGCCTTTGCTATATCCTCAGGGGTGGCATCAGACGGAAGATTTATGGTCTTTGATACACCTGAATCACAGTATCTCTGGAAGGTGGCCTGCATCAGGACATGCCATTCAGGGTCTATCTCATGAGCAGTGACATATACTCTTTTAAGGTCTTCTGGCAGCTCAACATCATGAAGATTGCCTGTTAGGGCTATCTTATGCATAAGATCCTCAGTGTAGAGGTTCCTGTCTTTAAGAGTCTGCTCAAGTATGGGGTTTACCTCCATGAGTTCCTGTCCGTTAAGCACATGCCTCACAAATGCAAGAGCAAAAAGTGGCTCTATTGAAGAGGAGCAGTTGGCGATGATTGATATAGTACCAGTTGGTGCTATGGTTGTTGTTGTGGAATTCCTCATGAGAACATTGCTCTCTTCATAGGTTGAGCCATACCATCCGGGAAATACTCCCCTCTCTTTCGCAAGGTTTGTTGACTCCAGGTGTGATTCATCCTCAAGGAAGCTCATAACCCTTTCCCCCATTTCAAGTGCGTCACCGGAATTGTATGGAATGCCCATCATTACGAGAAGGTCAGCAAATCCCATATATCCGAGACCTATCTTTCTTGTGGTTCTTGCCATCTTCTCTATTTTGTCAACAGGGAATTTGTTGGCATCTATGACATCGTCAAGGAACCTGGTGGATAGGTGTATGATCTCTCTCAGGTGTTCCATATCGAGTCTGCCATCCTTCACAAATTTTCCAAGGTTTATGGAACCTAGGTTGCATGGTTCGTAGGGCATTAGGGGCTGCTCACCACATGGGTTTGTGGCTTCGATCTCGGCAATGTGCCTGACAGGGTTCTTCCTGTTGATTTCATCAAGGAATATGAGACCGGGGTCTGCTGTCTGCCATGCCTTGTTCACTATGGTGTCCCACATGGTCCTTGCCTTGATCCTGTTCACCACCTTGCCGGTTCTGGGGCTCCTGAGCTCCACATATCCATCGGAATCCAGTTTCTCAAAGAACTCATCAGTCATCCCAACAGATATGTTGAAATTGCTCAGTATTGTGTTCTCAGCATCCTTGCTCAATATGAAGTCCATGATGTTCGGATGATCGAACCTCATGATCCCCATGTTTGCTCCTCTTCTCTTTCCACCCTGCTTTATGACATCTGTGGTTGTGTCAAATATCTTCATGAAAGATACCGGGCCGGAGGCAACTCCCTTTGTTGAGCCAACTATATCGTCCCTCTCCCTAAGCCTTGAGAATGAGAAGCCAGTTCCTCCACCGGATTTGTGAATCATTGCCTGGTACTTCAGGGCATCAAATATCTCCTCTATGGAGTCACCCACCGGAAGGACAAA
>JAMCPQ010000019.1:30020-35724 GCA_023379825.1 Thermoplasmatota archaeon
ATTTCAGAGACAACCCTGTCCGCCACCCTGTCGGCTTCCTTCATTGTTCCAGTTTTAACGCTGAGCATGGCTTTGTAAATTGCCCTGGTTATCTTTGTCTTGTCAAATGGAGCTTCAGTACCGTCCCTTTTGATTATACTTATTATTCTGCTTGCATGCTTTTCTTCAATGGTCATGGTTATTTCACTCTCTTAATTGGGGCGACCAAGCCGTCAGCGGGCAACTGACCAATATTTTGATATTGGTACCAGTTCTGGTGCCAGGTTTGGTTGCTAACCTGTACAAATTCTACTATTTATTTAAATTTTGGCTTTACTTAGGTGATACAAATGCTTCCTATAAATGTGATCAAAGTAACTGTGAATCCCTATTTTCAAGGTTTTTTCAATAGTATTATTCATGTTTATAATCTTTAAATCTTTCAAGACACTTACCATTCATGAAGCTGGTGGAATGCGTCCCCAATTTCAGTGAAGGACGCAACAGAAGTGTTTTAGACCGTATTGTGGAGTCGATTTCTTCAGTAAAGGGGGTCAAGATACTGGACGTTGAGATGGATGAGAACCATAACAGGTCCGTTGTCTCTTTTTCCGTACCACTGGAAAATGCGGTTGAGGCAGCTTTTCATGGCATAAAGTCTGCTTCTGAGCTGATCGACATGACCCGCCATACTGGTGAACATCCACGGTTTGGAGCTTCTGATGTGGTCCCATTTGTTCCTCTTGAAGAGACCACACTGAAAGACTGTGTTGCCCTGGCAAAGGAACTTGGAAAGAAAGTTGGAGAGGAACTTCGCATACCCGTATATATGTACGGTGAAGCAGCTCTTCTTGAAAGGAGACGGAACCTCGAGGACATAAGGAGCAAGAGCTTCCAGTTTGAGGAACTTCGCCACTCCATAGGCGAAGAGACCTGGAAACCGGATTTCGGCCCGCAGGAAATTGGGAAAGCAGGCGCTACGATTATCGGGGCCAGAAATTATCTCATAGCCTATAATGTGAATCTCAACACTCAGGACATTAGCACCGGTAGGAAGATAGCCAAGGCACTCAGAGCAAAAGACGGCGGTTTCACATTCGTCAAGGCACTGGCTTTTTATCTTGAAGACAGGAAGCTTGTGCAGATATCAATGAACCTGACCAATTTCCAGAAGACCCCCATACACAGGGTATTTGAGCTTGTTAAACTTGAGGCAGCCAGATACGGAATATCTGTTGTGGAGTCAGAAATTGTAGGCCTTGTGCCACTGGAAGCTCTGGTTGAGTCCTCCAGGTTCTTCCTTCAGCTGAACAGATTCAGCACCGATCAGGTGCTTGAGAAGAAATTAATGAAGTGATAAGATGGAAAGTTTTGATGAATTTCTGAAAAGACTTGCATCACCTTCCCCTGCGCCTGGAGGGGGTGCAGCAAGCGCTGCCGTTTCAGTTATTGCTGCCTCCATAAATTCCATGGTATCCGGAATAACCATGGAGAAGAAGAGTTATGCCAGGTTCAGGGAAATGATGAATGAGATTAAAATGAGATCAGACTTAGCTGTAAATGATTTAAGGGTACTGATGAAGGAGGATGAGGCCGCCTTCAATATGATCGTGGCAGCATGGAAGATGCCAAAAAACACTTCTGATGAGATCAGGGCCAGAGATGTTAAAATGAATGAAGCCATCAGACACGCTGTGGCTGTGCCATGGAGAATTGCACAGAAGTCCCTGGAGATCCTGCGAGATTCTCTGCTTATTTCTAAATATGGGTTGAAATCTGCTATTACTGATTCAATGTGCTCTGCGGAGTTCTCGGCCTCTGCCATTAGGGGTGTACTTCAGAATGTGGCAATAAATATCAAAGATGCAGACAGTGAATTCAGGGAGTCTGAATCGATTAAGATGCGGCTGTTTCTTGAGGATGCGGAAGACATTTACAGATCTGTAAAAAATGCTGTTCAGGAAAAAATGGGGATGAACTGAGATGGAACTGACAGTGCCCAATATGGATCTTATCAGAGAAGCTCAGGAATATCTCAGGGGAAAGATAAACAGAACTGAACTTAAGAAGAGCACGACGCTTAGCAAGATGTTTGGCTGTGAACTCTACCTGAAGATGGAAAACCATCAGAAAACAGGATCGTTCAAAAGCCGCGGGGCAATTTTCAGGATGTCCCGGCTTACTGATGAGGAGCGCAAAGCTGGAGTAATCACAGCAAGCTCTGGAAATCATGCACAGGGTGTTGCGTATGCCGCAATGATCAATGGAATTGATGCAAAGATTGTTATGCCGGAGTACTCAGTGCCGGCAAAGGTGAATGCCGTACAGGATTATGGAGCCAGAGTTGTTCTTTCTGGCAGTGATTACAGCGACTCAAGGGAGAAGGCTGAGGAAATACGGAAACAGGAAGGAAGAACTTTCATTGAGGCATTCAACTGCCCATATATAATATCAGGCCAGGGTACTGCAGGAATTGAGATTCTTGAAGACCTCCCTGATCCTGATATCATAGTGGTCCCTGTAGGAGGTGGGGGCCTGATTTCTGGAATTGCAATAGCGGCCAAATCTATTCATCCATCAGTGAAAATCATAGGAGTGGAATCTGAAAAATCAGACTCCATGAAGAAGTCCATTGAAGCTGGCAGGATAATCCCGCATACAAGCGGGGAGAGCATCGCTGACGGTATATCCGTGAAATATCCCGGTGAACTGACACTGAAAATATGTTCAGAACTGGTTGATGACATTGTAACTGTATCGGATGAGAGCATTGCTGTTGCAATTTATAAATTGCTTGAGAGAAACAAGACCCTGGTGGAACCTTCCGGTGCTGCGGGAATTGCTGCCCTGATGGAGGGAAAGATAGACGTTAAGGGAAAGAAGGTGGTTGTTGTTCTGTCCGGGGGAAACATAAATTTCCTTCTTCTTTCCAAGATTATCTACAAATCCATGGAACTTGAGTCAAAGCTGATGAGAATTGAATTCAAGATACCGGACAGGCCAGGGACATTGAGCAAAATTTCCTCTGTTATTTCTGCAACTGGAGGTAATGTATTCCATGCAGAGGTGGACAACCTTTCGGAGGATACTCCAGTTGGATTCCAGACAATAACATTCTCAATCAATCTGAGGAACTCTGAACATCTGAGCAATCTCCTCAAAAGAATTGATGAACTTGGCTACAGATACAAAATACTGAGGTAAGTTATGGTCTTATCTCAAACACATTTATGTCCTGTTCATCTGCCTCCTTCAGGACAATTCCCGTGACAACTGCATTGGGAAGTCCCCGGGATTCGTCCAGTAGCTTCTGAATTTTTTCCCTGTCTCCCTGAATGAATGCCTCAACATCCCCATCCGGAAGATTTTTTACCCAACCATTGAGACCCAGCGAAATTGCGGCTGAAGAGAAATTTCTCCTGAAGTTCACACCCTGAACAACCCCACTGAATCTTGCAATTACAGCTGTCATACCAGTCACTAGTTTCTGCTGATTATTGTAAGTACATCCTGATCCAGAAGCTCATAGTTCAGCCCCACTCTCAGCTCAGACTGTTTCCTGGCCGGACCTGTAATTATGGCATATCTGAATGATGAAAGCATTTCCCTGCTTATCTTCCGAACAACCTCTCTAACAACGGCACCCTTTCTCAGCACCATGGGTCTTTCCATATCTATCTCTCCTGACTTCTCCCGAAGGTAAACACGTATAAGTTCAAGCTCCTGGTATATGGCCTCCTTTAGTTCCTCTATTCCTGTATGACTGGAAGCTGAAACCTTTACAACCTTTCCAAATCTGGACAGTTCATCAATATCGGACTGTGAATGTGGTAAATCGATCTTGTTCACAACATAAAGTGCCTTTGCATATACGGTGTTGCCCCTCAGGAAATCTATGAGATCATCAGAATCAATTGATTCCCGTATGTACAGATCGCAGTTTGTAATTCTGAACTCATTGAGGATCTCCTTGATCTGATCCTCCTCTATATTCACATTTCTTGGTTTCTGAATCCTTATTCCACCTGTATTGTTCCTGTGAATTCCGATATTTTTGCGTCTTCTGTTTAGCACGATTCCGGCCCTCTGGAGCTCGAACACAATCTTTTCCACTCCCTTGACCCGGACGTCTATGACAATAAGAATCAGGTCTGCATTTCTCACCATGCTGAGGACCTCCCTTCCTCTTCCGGATCCAACGCTTGCGTTCTCTATGATTCCCGGAAGATCAAGGATCTGGATCTGGGCTCCCTTGTAATTCAGGGTTCCTGGAACTGCTCTCAGTGTTGTGAATGCAAAGTTTCCTATCTCGCTCTCCTGATCTGTAAGGTCGTTCAGAAGGCTGCTCTTTCCCACATTGGGGAAGCCAACAAGTGCTACTGTGGCATCGCCGCTCTTTGGAATGGCAAAGCCCTCTCCTCCACCCTTCTTCTGAGACATGAGGTCGCCCTCAAGTCTGGAAAGCTTTGCTTTCAGGAGTCCGATGTGCTTCTGAGTGGCCTTATTGTATTCTGTATTCCTGAGCTCATCCTCAAGCTCCTTGATTCTCTCCTGAATGGTGGCCATTTACCATGGCGTATCAGAGAAGGGGATAAAAATACCTATCAATCCTTTATGGTTATGGAATAAAGAAAAAGAGTTTCAAACGTAAAGGATGAACTTGCCACTTCCTTGAAACTCAATTTTTGAAACTCACTGATAAGGCTGTCCACATCGGTGAGTGAGGAGAGGATAAGAAAACATATTCCGCCACTTTTGAGGTGGACAGGGAGTTCTCTGAGAAACGGCCTGGTGACTCTGAATCCGTCACTGCCACCGTCCCATTGTTCACTTCCGCCAAAATTGTCCTCCGTAGGAAGGTATGGCGGGTTGAAGATAACTGTGTCATATCTCTCCGGAACCTTGTTAAACAGGTCTCCAGCTGTCGCTTCTAATGAGACATCATTCAGCCTGGCATTATGCAAGGTGCAGTTCACTGCCTCTGGATTTATATCCACAGCTTTAACATGAAAACCTCTCTTTGCAAAGAATACTGAAATTATTCCGCTTCCTGAGCCTATCTCCAGTATGTCCCCATGCGGTGATGCGTTTTCCAGAATTAGAAACGTGTCATCAGATGGATCGTAAACATTCCTGCATATATCGATGAGAATTTCCGTATTCCTGAAACAGTATCGTCTTGACAATATGTACCCTATGGGTTAAGCATTAATAAGCTGGCTTTATTATGTTGATCCTGAAACCCGTCTGGGATTTCAGAAAGGTAGTTCATATTGACTGAGAATGACCGGGCCAGAAATATCATAATCACGGAAAAGGCTGATGCAGCAAGAAGGATCGCCTACATACTTTCTGATGGCAGCTCAAAGCAGAAGAGGTCAAAGGGACTGAATTACATAGAGTTTGGAGAAGGTAATGGCCTGACCTATGTAATACCTCTGAGTGGCCATATAATTGAGATCGACTTCCCGGAAAAGTACAAGGACTGGCGTGGTTCAGATCTAAATGAAATAATTGGTGCCACCATTGAAAGGAAAATCAAGAACAGGAGCGCTTTCAATTCCCTGGTCTCTCTTTCAGGCTTTTCACAGAGAATTGTAGTGGCGACTGACTTCGACAGGGAAGGGGAGCTGATCGGTGTAGAAGCTCTGGACATAGTTAAGGAGAATGTCCTTTCAAAGGTGAAATCCAACCCCGATATTCTGAGAGCCAGGTTCAGCTCACT
>JAMCPQ010000019.1:36340-49344 GCA_023379825.1 Thermoplasmatota archaeon
GTTCTAAGCCAGGATTCCATAAGACCTTCCAGAGGAAAGGTGGAAACCACCGATCACCCCCCAATTTACCCGGTATCCGGATTCAGGGAGGGTACTCTGAAGGGCGATTTTTTGAAGATCTATGAACTGGTGCTCAGAAGATTTCTGGCAACGCTTTACAGAACCGGAAAAAGGCAGATCACCGATCTTGTGGCAGATGTGGAGGGGCATGATTTCATCTCAAGGGGACTGAAAATCATAGATCCAGGTTGGATGGAACTATACCCCTACAGGACCGTTCAGGAGGTTGCAGTTCCTGAACTTGCTTCCGGCGACAGAATAAAGGGAAAGAGATGGGATATCATCAAAGAGGAGACAAAGCCACCCAGAAGATATGATCTTGCCTCTCTTATAAAGAAAATGGAGGAACTTAAATTAGGAACAAAGAGCACAAGGCATGACATTATAGGAAAACTGCAGGAAAGAGGTTACATTGAAGGAAATCCTGTGAGGCCTACAGAACTGGGAATAGGTCTGATAGATGCGCTCCTGAAGGTTAATTCAGGCATTACTGAACCGGACATGACTGCAAAGCTGGAGGAGGAGATGGATGATATCGCCTCAAGCAGAATAAAGAAGGATGAGGTAGTTGGAATTTCACGAAAAATGCTAACTGAGGTTCTGGCCCAGTTCAGAAGCAGGGAATCTGAGATAGGGGAGACAATCCAGCAGGCACTGAGAAAGGGGACACCTCTTGGCAGATGCCCTTTCCATGAGACAGATATTCTTTTGCTCAAGTATCGGGAATTCAACAGGATAAAGTGTGAAACTGAAAACTGCCGCATTGATTTCACCATCAAGGTGAGGGGCCTTCCACAGATACTTGATGAGAAATGCGACGTCTGCGGCCTCCCTCTCATAAAGATCATAAGAAGAGGGCAGTCTCCGGAGACAAAGTGCATTGATCCAAAATGCAGACACAACTCCGAGAAGGATAATATTGGCATCTGTCCCAAGGATGGGGGAAACCTGATCATAAGGCAATCAAGATTCGGAAAAAGGTTCATCGGATGTACTAACTACCCATCATGCACCCAGACATACCCATTACCGCAGATGGGTTTCATTACACCTGCAGGTGAGACATGCCCGCACTGCAGTTCACCAATACTTTACGCCAGTCGTGGAAAGGGAAGGTGGAAATTCTGCCCCACCATAGACTGTGAGTTTAACAGAAAGAAAGGGGTGAAAAAGACTGGCCGAAAAACTGAGAGCCCTTCCTGAGATTGCACTCATCGCCACATTCGTACTTGCATCTCTTCTCGCAGTATTTCTTTCAATCACCATAACATCTATTCCTGGTGGAGAAAAGGCTCCATCATCCACAAGCGGATTTGGTTATATCATTTATTATCTTGTTGCCGCCATAGTATTCTCTGCAATTGTGATATTTCTGGGACGCAGGGATCGTGCGAGGATAATCAGATATTTCTTTATCGGCGTGACAGCTTTCGTTATCTTCTATGTATTCAGCATTCTTGGCCTTTACATAGCAAATACTCTTGCCGAATATTATGCAATCTCGATCATCCCGGCTCTGTTTTTCGCGGCTCTCATGCTGATGTTTGAGAAATGGTACATCACCAACATAGTTGGCTTTCTTTTAACTGCCGGAGTTGCATCTATCTGGAGTGAGGTCATAGGGATCTGGGCCTCTGTTGTCTTCCTTGCTGTATTTGCAGTCTATGACTATATTTCAGTGTACAGGACAAAACACATGATAAGCCTTGCAAAGGTCTCTGTTCAGCAGAGGCTACCTATGCTATTCTTCTACCCCACAAAAAAAGGAGCTCAGGTTGGGGACATGAGCTTTGAGCCAAGGAATGATGATTCAAGAGGAGATGTCATAGCCCTTGGCTTTGGAGATATGGTTTTTCCTGCCATAATGGTGGTTTCCTCATCACTGTATCAGCCCACCCATCTTCTTCTCTTCGCAATGCTCCCATTGCTTGGGGCAGTTGTTGGGATGATAATCCTCTTCTTCTTTGTATCAAGCAGGCCTGCACCCGGGCTCCCGCTGATAAATTCCGGCGCTATTGGTGGCTTCCTCATAGCCTTCGCAATTTTCACTCTGCACTGATTCAGTGGAGGAATACTCGGGTGGAGGTGAAGTACATGCTTATTCCAAGCTCTGATGCCCTGGCAATAACCTCATCATCCCGTATTGAGCCACCAGGTTGAATGATTGCAGATATTCCAGCTCTTCCGGCAACCTCCACATTGTCATAGAATGGAAAGAATGCGTCTGATGCCAGAACTGAGCCTCTCGCCTTTTCACCGGATCTGTCAACGGCGATCTTCATGGCTTCCACCCTGGAAGTCTGGCCAGCCCCTATGCCTACTGTCTGCCTATCCTTTGCAATGACTATGGCGTTGCTCCTGCAGTGTGCCACGACCTTCCATGAAAACTCCAGATCCTTAATCCTCTCATCTGATATGGGCTCACCGCTTTTCAGCTGCAGTGGTCCATGACTGGATTTGAGCCTTTCCTGCGCAAGGATACCGTTTGATATTGACCTCACCCTCAGGGATTCGTCAGGGCTGTAATTCACCCTGAGAACCCTGAGGTTTTTCTTTTTCTTGAGCAGCTCAAGTGCTTCCTGACTGTATGACGGGGCAATCAGCACCTCCACAAACATCTTTGAAATTTCTGTATAGCAGGAGGCATCGAACTCCCCATTTACTGCTATGACTGAACCGTATGCAGACTCACTGTCAGCGTCTATGGCTTTCCTTATTGCAGTTCCAAGTGAATCTGATGAGGCCACCCCGCATGGGGTGTTGTGCTTTATGACAACTGCTGTGGGTTCATCAAACTCCAGCACTGTTTCGTACGCTGAGTCAGAATCCATAAGGTTGTTGTATGAGAGTTCCTTTCCCTGTATCTGGGTTGCATTGGCTATTCCGTTTCCTGTGTTGTCCCTGAAGAGAAAACCTTTCTGTTGAGGGTTTTCGCCATATCTCAACTCTACACCGTTATACCCTGTTACAAAGAGAGTCTTTGGTGTAGTCCCGTAGAGAGCAGAGTTCAGCTTCTGATATATCTCTATGTCGTAGACAGCCATCCTCCTGAAGGCCTTCACTGCAAGCCTCCTCCTTGATTCCAGTGAGATCTGGCCAGCCTGCATAAGTTCCTCAGAAAGGCTGTGATAATCTTCCGGATCAGATGCAACTGTTACACGCTCGAAGTTCTTTGCAGCTGCCCTGATAAGTGAAACCCCCCCTATATCGATGTTCTCAATCATATCATCCAGTTTCCCGGAGGCAGACTTTTCATGAAATGGATAAAGATTGCATATCACCAGATCAAACCTGGGAAACTTCATTCTGTCAATTTCTCCCAGGCTATCCGGGTCATCTCTTGCAAGGATGCCGGCAAATATTGCCGGATGCAGAGTCTTGACCCTTCCGTCCAGAAGTGAGTCAAACCCTGTGAGAGTGGAGGTGCTTATGGCCTTTATGCCATTGGACTGGAGATGCTTGAACGTTGAACCTGTTGCATATATTCTCTCAACATTCGCACCTATACCATTGAGAAATGGAACAAGATCCCGCTTGTCTGAGACACTGGCAAGAATATTCATGGGGTGAGATAGCAGATTATATTAAATGAGTTTCCTGAAACTCTTCAAAAGGTAGATGAGACCGGTTATCACTGCAATGAATAATTACTTTCACTCATTTTTTGACCTTTTCAGTAATTAAATATCCATGTTACAAAACCTTTATGATTCATGTTAAATCCCTGTGAAGAGGCAAACAATGGAAAGAAACATTGCAGTCGAGAAAGTTACACAGACACCAACAGCAAAGAGAGAAGTTGAAATCGTAGAAAGAAAGGGAATTGGACACCCCGACAGTGTATCAGACGGAATTGCAGAGTCAGTGAGCAGAGCGCTCAGCAAATATTACCTTAAAGAATACGGCAAGATTCTGCATCATAATACGGATCAGGTTGAGATAGTGGGAGGCCAGTCAGCCCCAAAGTTCGGCGGAGGCCTTGTACTGGAGCCCACATATATTCTTCTCAGCGGAAGAGCAACCACGAAGGTCGGGAATGACAGGATACCGTTCAAGTCCATTGCAATCAAGGCAACAAGGGAATATCTCCAGCAGAATTTTGCACACCTTGATCTTGACGCAGACACTATGATCGATTGCAGGATCGGGCATGGGTCTGTTGATCTGGTTGATCTTTATGACACCTCCAAGCTCAGATCAAACGATACCTCCTTCGGAGTAGGATTCGCTCCATTCACAGATACAGAAAGGCTGGTATATGAGACGGAGCGTTACATCAACGGAAAGGAACTGAAGAAAAAACTTCCGGCAATCGGGTATGATATCAAGGTAATGGGCTTCCGCAACAGGGACAGGATCAACCTCACCATTGCAGCAGCCTATGTGGACAAGTTTGTCCAGACTGACCCGGAGTATTTCTCAATAAAGAGCGAACTGAAGGAACTCCTGGCCAGGAATGCACAGAAATTTACTGACAAGCCGGTGGATATTTTCATAAACACTGCAGATGAGGAGGAAGGCAAGGGAACAGGGCATTACCTCACTGTAACAGGGCTTTCAATGGAAAATGGCGATGATGGCTCTGTGGGAAGAGGAAACAGGGTTACCGGGCTGATAACACCCTACAGACCAATGAGTATGGAAGCTGCAGCAGGAAAGAACCCGGTCACTCATGTGGGAAAACTGTACAATGTCCTTTCAAATCTAATTGCCCAGGATATCGTAAAGGAGCATTCGGGAGATGTCGAGGAGGTTCATGTCAGAATCGTCTCCCAGATCGGGAGAAGAATTGATGACCCCCATGTTGCAAGCATTCAGGTCATGTATGCTGACAATGTTGATCCTTCCAAGATGAAGAACAACATCAGGAACCTTGCGGATGACAGAATAGCAAAGGTTCATGATCTGACAAACATGTTTGTTGAGGGTAAGGTTCAGGTATTCTGATCCTCCCTCATATTTTTATAATTTTATCAGATTATTTTCCACATGGTGAATGCGTCAGAGGAGTCGCTGTAATAACCCTTTATTCTTGATGTTATAACGAATCCGAATTTGCGGTAAAATGTGATCGCCGTTTCATTATCCACCTTTACCTCGAGCCTTATGCTCATCAGGTGGTTCTGGATTGCAAAATTTATGAAATTGTCCATAAGTGACTTGCCTATTCCCTGGCTTCTGAGTTCAGACCTTACGGCAAGAAGGAGGATCCTTGCCTCACCCTCATGATTTCTTGCCCCTATAATGAAACCCTGAACTGATTCATTAAGGACATAAACCCTGAATGCCTGCGGCCAGGCACTGTACAGATCCATGATCAGGCTTGAGGAGTAATATTCAGAGAATGAGTTTCTTGCTATATCCATGATGTCATATATATCGTCTCTCTGGAATTCCCTGATATAGCCCTGCACAAAGTGTGAGTTCATAGCCACAGTTTTTCCCCTTACCTGTACAATCAGATATTGCAATTAGTACTTTTCTACATACATAAAGCGAAATTTCGCAAAAGAAAGGTCAGACTGGATTTGCCCTCAGCTTTCTGACTTCCCTGTTGTATGCATCTGCTATATCAGCAAATCCGATTGTTCCTACTACCAGATCTTTCTGGCTGCTGTCTATGACAACAAGTTTCCCGATGGTTGATTTGGTGAGTTCATCCAGGGCCTGATGTATGCTTGAGTTTTTGTCTATCACCATAACATTTGTGCTCATCACGTCTTTTACTTGAGTTCTGGTTGGGCTGTCTGATGATGAAAGCGCTTCCAGCGACACCATGCCAAGAAGATGGCCATTCTCCGTTACAACGATGGTTTTCGTGTTTGTCATGTTGATGAGGGAATACGCTTCGGAAAGACTCGTGTCGGGAGATGCGGAGGGAAAATCACTCTTCATGGCATCCTCCACACTTATCTGATCGAGAATTGGCCTCTCATATTCACCTGCATGTGCTGGAGATGCTGCTCTGTTGAGAACCTGGGCGCGGTAGATTGAATATTTCTTGCCTGAAACGAAGTATGACGTAACTGTGGCCAGCATAAGGGGCAAAAACAGACCAAAGCCGCCTGTCATCTCTGTGCCCATTATCAGGACTGAGATTGGAGCTTTTGAGATTCCACCGAAGAAAGAGATCATGGTGACTATCGTTACTTCTACTATATTCAGGAAAGGAAAGAACGGATGCAGTACTATCCATATTGAAGCGCCCATGAATGCCCCGATGGTAAGTCCCGGGGCAAACACTCCTCCTGAACCACCAGAACCAATTGTGAGTGAGGTGGCAATTATCTTGACAAAGAATACAATTATGAGAATGTAAAGAGGAAGAAGAGAGAGACTCTGGAAGAATATCTGCTGTATCCAACCATAACCCAGGCCAAGTATCTGCGGAACCCAGATGGCAATGATGCCTACAATGAGTGCCCCTATGGCAGGCCTTAGCATTTTCGGAACCCTGGTCATTTTTGAGAATAGCTTCTGAGTTCCATAGAAAACTTTCACGTACAGTATGCCTCCAAGCCCTGCCAGAAGTCCCACAATAAGATAAAGAATCAGCGATTCAGGATGGGAGAAGCTGATAACATCACTGGAAGGAATTGTGAAAAGGAAACGATATCCAAATACAGAACCAAAAATGGAATAACCTATTATTGAAGAAATGACCGAAGGTATCAGTGCCTCGACCTCGAAATCCTGCCTGTAAAGTATTTCTGTGCTGAGCAGGGCACCGCCCAGGGGTGCCATGAAAATACTTCCTATTCCTGCCCCTATTCCTGAGGCCATGGCTATTCTTCTGTCATGATCGGAAAGGTGCATTATATCTGCCACAAATGAGCCGAATCCTGCGGCTATCTGTGCAGTTGGTCCCTCTCTGCCTGCGCTTCCCCCGGAACCTATGGTGATTGCTGAGGCCACGAGCTTGACGGCAGGGATTCTCCTTCTTATCTTCCCGTTCTTGTTATGGAATGCGTCTATTGCAGCATCTGTACCATGCCCCTCAGCTTCAGGAGCAAACCTGTAAACAATGAAACCGGAAAGGAGACCGCCTATGACAGTTGCAACAGGTATGAGAAACGCGTCATAATGTCCCAGTGAGTAATTTGGCTTGCCGCCAGATATACCGCTGACAGGTGGTGCAAAACCGGTTATCCCAGTCAGAAGGTATTCCGTGACAAATTGGATGGCAAAATAGAGTGCTATGGCACCGAGCCCCGCTATAACACCTATAAGAGTCCCGACTATTACCCATTTGGAAACCTCCTCCCTTTTCATCAGGGTGTTTCCAAGCGATTTCACGCTTTCAGTGAGCCGAGACATTAATAACTTTTCATAATCACAGCTTTTCTAAAGAATTTTGCCACATTAATGTTCATTCCCGGAAACTTTCGCATCCAGGTCCCGGAAAAACTCCTCTGAATCCTCCACTGGATTGCGGCTCAGCCTCAGTCCGGGTATGTATTTTCTAAAATATGAGGCCCGCCTGTCAAGAATGATCGCAACACCGGTATCATTCTGGCTTCTTATGAGTCTGCCTATTGCCTGTCTCAGTTTCACTGCGACAGGAAATGTGACTGCATATTCCCACCCTCTCCTGAATCTGTGTTCGTAATAGTTCTGGAGAGCTTTCTGCTTGGCATCCGGTTTAGGATAGGGTATTCCAACTATGATTGCCACCTGCAGCTGGTCTCCGGGAAAATTTATGCCCTCAGATATCCGCCCCCCCCATAACAGCAAATAGAGGCCTCGTTCCCTTTCTGTATCTGGATATGAGTGCCATAAGCTGGTTCTGTTTCATCCCTTTGTCCTCAATAAGAGGATCAAGTCCTATCCCATGATCAATGATCATTTCCATAAGCCTGTATGAGGGAAAGAAAACAGCAGTCTTTCTGTTAAGGCCGGATGCCAGGTTCTCAATAATCCCGCAGATCCTTCCGATGTTGGCGCCATCCATCTCATCGAATTTTGTGGATATGGAATCATCATAGAGAATGAGGCGGTTCTCCTGCGGGAATATATCACCAAGTTTCATCATCTCCATCTTTCCGAAACCGGTTATGTTCCTGTAAGCATCGAAGGGCTCCAGGGTTCCTGACATATGTATTGTGAATGATTCCATCAGTGGCCTCAGCACATCATCAGGCTCAATGCAGTATGATTCAATATTCCCCTCCTTTTCTCTTGAGAGTATCTGGATGTATTTCTCATCTGAGTTATCAGACCATATTAGTATCCTTGCTGCAAGGTTCAGTATGTGGGATCTTGGAACGCGCCCTTCCTTTTCCTTTACATCGCATATGGATTCCCCCAGATCATACATTGCAGTGAGTACTTTCTCAAACTCATCGCTTCTTATCCTTGCTCCGGTAGCAACATATCCACGGAAATCCTCATACCTGATTCCTGCTTCTTCCCTTTCCTTCAGGAGATCCTTCACAAGATCAAGGATGGCATTTCTCAGAGCTTCACAGATATCTGTTGTTCTAGTATTGCCCAGGAGCATGGGATCTCCAGATTCCTTTGCCTCTCTTTCTGCTAGATTAATAAGGTTTATGTTGAGCGAGTAGGATGAAATATCCCTTGCTGCATCCATCAGGTTGTGTGCCTCGTCCATCACCACTATAATGCGATCCCGGCTCACCCCCCATCTTGCCAGGAATCTGTCTGAAATATCGCGGTTCAGGAAGTATGCATATGGCATTATCACAAGATCTGCCTGCGTTGAGGCATGTTTGAGAGACTCGTATGGGCAGAAAGTGTTTTCTTCAGCATACTGGGCAAATTCCTCAACCTTTGGCATGGTTGTGAAAAGGTGGGTCATCGTGGACTCGTGCCTGACCTTCCAGTTGAAGAACCTGCAGGCCCCCTGATTCCCCTCAATTACCTTTTTCTTTCTGCTGTTACAGAATCGGGAAAGGGAATCTGACGAGAATTCCTCCCTGCCTTCCACTTCTCTGTAAAGCGGGCATAGATTATACCTGCCCTGAAAACCAACAGCCTTTATTCCCAGCCTGGGTGCAAGTATTCTCAGTTCATTTATGACCTGGTCCTGCTGGGAATTGGTCCTTGTTAGATAAACAATCTTCAGGTCATGTGCCCTGGCGTATGTTATTGAGGCATGGAGGCCCATAATTGTTTTCCCGCTTCCAGTTGGGGCTTCGAAAGCTGCATGGCCGGATCTGTCAAGAGTTGAAATGATAAAATCAGATACTTTTATCTGATAATCCCGGAGTTCAAAATTGTCCGCCAACCCATACGCACTCTACATTTTAGATCTTATATCTTCCTTCCTTTCACTGATCAGGGCTGGATCAGGGATATATTTCTCAGCCTGCTCCAGCGCGCTTAGAGCCTTGCTGTAATTCTTCATCTTTTCGTACACATCGGCCTCGGCAAGATACAGCTGGTAATTTGAAGGTGAGAGCTGAACTGATCTTTCCAGATCTGTTATGGCTTCCTGGTACCTGCCCATATTTGAAAGAAGTTCATGCCTTCTGTAAAGGAATATCTGGTCTGTGGCATTGAGATCAACTGCCCTGCTGAAGTCGTTCAGAGCTTCCTCTTTTTTACCCATCTTCCAGAGCACGTTTCCTCTGTTGTAGAAGTAATCTGGAATGTCTCCCTCCAGCTTTATGGCCTTGCTGAATGAATTATAGGCTGACTCCAGGTCTCCGATATCCTCCTGAGCTGCTCCTAGCGCATTGTAGTAATCAGCATGATCTGGATAGAGTTCCACTGATTTTGAGTAGTCCTTTATAGCCTGCTCAAGCATCTTCATGGAATAATAGGTGAGTCCGCGGTTGAAATAAAAATCAGGCTCATTCTGGATCAGCTTAATGGCCTTGGTAAACTCCTTTATTGCCTCAGGATACTTTTTCAGGTTGAAATATGAAATTCCACGCTCGTTATAATCATCTGCCTTCTCCGAATCTCCGGATGGCTTGAACAGTTCTGACACGATTCTCTAAGGACAGCACAATATATTAATTTGACTTAGCAGATTGAAATAATTATGATGCAGTACTGTGAATTCAGAAAAGCCTTCCATTCTCATTGTCTGATTTCATCCGGATGTATGTTTTCCATCTCTTTCTGACAATGTTATCTATGTTCCAACCGTTCTGGAAACATTTTCTCAGAAACTCCTGTGTCTTAGGATCTGCCGGATATCCTGAACCTATATCCCCGTACTTTTCCCTGATCTCCTCCACCTCTCTGTCCCTTACAACCTTGGCAACTATGGATGCTGCGGACACAAGAGGAAATATTCTATCACCGGAATGCCGGCATATAACCTCCCTTCCTGAATCGTGCCTGAGACGTTCCTGGAGCCTTTCCTCTATGACATCAAAGGAGTCAACCTGTATGGAGCTTCCCTCTGGAGATCGTAAGATAAGGTTAAGGTAAGCCCCGTATTCAATTTCGTTCAGTGTCTGATGACCCATCCTCTCATTCAGTTCAGATGCTGTTATCACAGAATAGTCCAGGAAGCATTTCTCCTTTTCAATAATTGACAATATCCTTTCCCTGGCTTTGGGACTGAGGGACTTGGAGTCCCTTGCACCTATCTCCCTCATTTTTTCGGAATCTCCACACACAATCGCTACGACCATCGGGCCAAAAACAGGCCCTCTTCCGGCCTCGTCCATACCACATTCCCTGCAGAGGTTTGCCATTGTCAGCTCAAGGTAATTGGAAAAGTGTTAAATTTTATCTGTGCCTAACCTCAACGATGGAGATCTATTCCCTGGAACCCCATGAGCTCATGAAGAACATGCGGTCCAGAATTGATTCAGAGCTCGTAAGGTTCTTTGAAGAGCAATCGGAAACCAGACTTGATGATGTCTGCATGGATATACGAAACAGAATCCGGGAATTCACCATGAATGGCGGAAAAAGGTTGAGACCAATGCTTGTTGTTATGGGGCATGATCTCTTTGCTCCACATTCAGATCTGATCTACAGGGCAGCAATATCCATTGAACTCACTCAGAGTTATCTCCTTATTCATGATGATATAATGGACCAGAGTGAGACACGGAGAGGGAAGCCCTCTCTTCACGCTGCACTGAGGGAACAGATAAAGTCAAGGGTTTCTGACAGTTCAAGGATCTCCCAGAATCTTGCAATAGTTGCAGGAGACCTTGCTGATTCATTTGCACACCAGTCTCTTCTTGATTCCGGAATGCGGCCTGATATCCTTCTCAAGGCGAATGTGGAACTTTCCAGGATCATCGAGATGACAGGATATGGCCAGCTCATTGATATTGAGTCTGCATTCAATGAAAACTTTTCACAGAGAGATCTTCTAAGGCTCCATCTCCTTAAGACTGCAAAATATACCATAGAAGGGCCGCTTTACATGGGTGCTGTGCTCTCAGGAACATCAGAGGATCTTAAACCTCTTCAGTACTATGGCATGCTTCTGGGGACGGCATTCCAGCTTCATGATGACATTCTCGGTCTTTACGGAAATGAACAGGAGACGGGAAAATCAATAAAAAGTGATGTGAACGAGGGCAAGAAGACACTACTTATGCTGAAGGCAATGGAACTCTGCAGTGACAGCCAGAAAAAATTCATTCGGGATTGCCTTAGTTCAGGGAATATTTCTGACAGTGATTTCCACAAGCTCAGAGAACTTGTTAGAGATTGCGGCTCCTATGAATACAGCAGAAACATGATGGCAAGGATGATTTCAAAGTCGAAGGAATACCTGTCGGAGGTTAAAGGGGAGACTCGGATAAAGAAATTCCTTGAGTGGTTTGCTGATTACATAGTCGAGAGGAAAAACTAGTATCTTGGGCGAAATTTGCTGTACAGGGCCTTGAGTGACTCATCATCCACATGGGTATATATCTGAGTGGTCGCAACGCTTGCATGGCCAAGGAGCTGCTGTATAAACCTTATATCGCCGCCATTTCTGAGTATGGTTGTTGCAAATGTGTGCCTCAATACGTGAGGGGTGACACGTCTTGCTATGCCTGCCTGGGTAGCCAGAGTCCTGATTCTTCTTTCAACAGTGGATGTGTCAAAACGAGAACCTCTTCTGCTCTTCATGAAGTATGGACAGCCCCTGTCTCCCAGCCTCGCAAGATAATATGGCCTCAGTTCCTCACATACTTCTTCAGGAATGAGGACAATCCTGTCCTTGTCCCCCTTTCCCGACCTTATCCTTATGATTGATGAGTCAAGGTCCACATCCTCCGTCTTAAGGGAACAGAGTTCACTTACCCTCATTCCAGTGTGTGCAAGAATCAGAACAATGATCCTGTTGACCGGATCCCTGGAGGCTGCCTCCATAAGGCCTCTGGTTTCTTTTTCACTGAGATAATTTGGCATCTTCATTGGCCTTCTTGGAACAGTGAGATTGGGTGGAGGTTCCAGTGACATGGATCTGAAGAAATGCTTCAGTGCCTTTATGGCAAGATACTGGGAGGATTTTGAATAGCCTTTGTCCACAACCATGTGGCTTTTGAACCTTTCAATATCATCCATTCCTATTGCGTCCGCTGGTTTATTCGTGAACTCAAGGAACTTTGTAACTATGAAGATATATTGCTTTATTGTGTTATGGCTCTTCCTCTCATTCACCATGGATGACTGGAATTTCTTCAGTGAAACAGATGCTTCCAATATCATGCAATTATCTGTCTGGTATTAAAAATATGCGCATCTTTCCCATATCTCAAGACTTTTAACCCAGTATCCAATTATTGGAGTATGAAAGCATTACTGGTTGGGCCAAAATTTGGCAATGAGAATGTTACTGTATCGGATGTTAAGAACCCGCCTGATGAAAAAGGATCAATCAGGGTGAAACTCACACTTGCTGGGATGAACCCGCTTGATTACAATCTCATCAATGGAAAGATACTCTATAATCTGCAGCCTGTGCCACACATACCCGGATCTGAGGCAATTGGAACAGCCATGGATGATGGTGT
>JAMCPQ010000020.1 GCA_023379825.1 Thermoplasmatota archaeon
CGCCCCGGATAATATTTATAGTCCGGTTAGCACTCATTAATGCAATGTCTCTGAACAGGGAGGACTATCTCCTGGTAATATGGGAGTTCCTTGAATCCTTTGGCGATATCTCTGAGAAGGAACTTGCGGACCGTCTTAAAATAAGTCCTCCGACTGCACATGAATATCTGCAGAAACTTACTGAATCCGGACTCATAGTAAAGAACCGTGGAGACATCAAGTTCACTCCTGAGGGGCATACACAGGCAGTTGAACTTGTTAAGATGCATAGAATCTCAGAGGTTTTTGCCTACAGATTTCTCGAGATCCCCTGGGAGGATACACATGCTTCAGTCATGGAGCTGGAGCATCTTTTCAAAGGGGAGAGAGGTGACAAACTCTTCAAGAACCTTGGATACCCGTCATCATGCCCTCATGGAAATCCCACGGACCCGCTTAAACCGGAGCAGGAACTGGCAGTTGCATTTGCCCCTGAGAACAGGTACATTCTCAAAAGAATATCCTTTGAGGAGAGGAACCTGCTCAAGTCTCTTGCCTCCCTGAACTGCCTTCCAGGAAGCGTTGTGAACCTGATCAAGGATGGCACAAACATTATACTATCCACAGAAAATGGCGAGATCAGGATTCCCGACAACCTTTCACTTTCGGTAAGGCTTTCAAGGATTGCCTGAATCCTGGTTATTGATCTTGAATTGGTGAGGGCTGTTTTTTCTGTTTCTAATAATCTGAACTGATCATACAAGCCTGAATTCTATTCGCTTGTTTCTTTTTCCCTTGCTCTGGATACCTGTGAGAGAGATGCTTCCGATCTCCTTTGTGTTGTTAACATGTGTGCCGCCATCAGCCTGCTCGTCCAGTCCCTCTATAACTATGGTTCTTACCGTCTCAAGAGATCTGATGAGCTCCCGTCCAGGCTCTGTTCTAGAAAGATTAGGAATGGACAGTGCTTCGTCTCTGGTTATTTCCCTCTGGTATATACTATGGCCCTCTAACATGAATGTGTTGCACTCTTTCAGGAGTGATTCAACAAACTCCCTTGAGAAATCCTCCATGTTTATGTCTATTCTTGCATGATCCTGATATATCTGTCCCCCGGTGAGAAGAGCCTTAGATCCATGCCTTGCTGCAAGTATACCGTCAATGACATGAATGGCGGAATGATGCCTCATGTGGGAATACCTCCTCTCCCAGTCAATCTCACCGTATACCTTTGTTCCTCTGGCTATATTCACTGAGGTGTCAGGTATGTGCAGAACATCCTCTCCGCTTTTTTTGACATCCACTATATTCACTGCCTGCCCGTCGAATAATATTTTTCCTGTGTCATTGGGCTGTCCTCCTCCAGTGGGATAGAACACAGTTCTGTCAAGAATGATCCCTGAACCATCGCATTCTGTGACCGAGGCTTCAATATTCTTTCTGTACATATCCCTCCAGAAGATCTTATCCGTCATCTTTTTCCATACTGGGATTATCCTTAATAAATTTGACCGGGAATAAGACCCGGGAAGGATAAATATCCAAATCTGTATACCAAACCTTTAATAGTTGTAATTAATCATGTTCTATGGCACTTATAAGAGACGAGGACAAGAAATACCTGATGGATGAATTCAACAAATACGTTTCAAATGATGTTGACATTGTAGTTTTCACCACCAGCAAGGAAGAGTGCAAGTACTGCAAGGAATCCATAGAGCTTGCCAATGAGGTATCGGAGCTTTCAGACAAGATTCACTTCGTTAACTATACAATGGAGGAGAACAAAGATCTTGCTTCAAAGTTCAATGTTACAAAATACCCGACAACCATCGTAACGAAGCATGGTTCAACAGACGGAAGAATAAGATATTCCGGGCTTCCAAGTGGATACGAGTTCGGTTCACTGATAGAGGACATAAAGAATGTCTCAAAATGGGAAGCAGATGTTTCATCCAAGGCACTGGAGATAATAAAGAAGATAGATAAGCCACTGAACATAAAGGTCTTCGTGACCCCCACATGCCCGTACTGCCCGAAAGCGGTTGGCACAGCTCACAAGTTCGCCATACTGAATCCAAACATCACAGGTGAAATGGTTGAATCCCTTGAATTTGAGAAAGAGGCAGAGGATGCTGGTGTTTCAAGCGTCCCGCACATACTCATAAACGGCGAGGTTGAGTTTGTTGGAGCATATCCCGATGACCAGTTTGCGGAATATGTTCTTGAAGCTTACAGCCACTCTTAATTTTTTTTAGGAAAGACTTTAACCTTTTTTTCACTCTCCATTCATGAAATCTTTTGAACTTCTCAGCGAGATGGTTGAAAAGGCGAAGGGCAGCCAGGAAGCAAAGAACGAACTAAAGGGCTTCGACAAGACTTTTCAGTTCAACCCCAGCGACTCGGAACCGTTCTATGTGGCTATCAAAAACGGAGATATAGAGATCTCAAAGGGTAAAGCGGAAAATGTTGCGGCAACAATATCTGCCACTGATGATCTTCTGTCAAAGGTCCTGTCAGGCCAGGCAAACGCAGTAACAGCATTCATGGGAGGGTCCCTGAAGGTTTCCGGGGATATTTTCAGTGCGCAGAAACTGACATCCATAGCCTCTAAATTCAAGAGGTGATCTTTTGGAAATAAAGAGGGCGGCCGTTATCGGGGCCGGAATAATGGGGCACGGAATAGCGGAAGTTATGGCTGTTTCCGGAATAGAGGTGCAGATAGCCGATGCGTATGAGGAGGCACTGTCCAGGGCAAAGACATCCATTGAAACAAGCCTTTCCAGAATGCAGAAATCTGGAAAGCTTAAGGAGGAGCCTCAGGCAATCCTCTCCAGGATCAGATTTACCGGGAGCCTGGAGGAGGCTGTGAAAGAAGCGGATCTTGTTGTTGAAGCTGTCCCTGAGATAGAGAAGGTAAAGCAGGATGTTATACAGAGAGCATTCAGGGCATCAGGAAAGGACACAATTATCGCATCCAATACCTCAAACATCCTGATCACCACTCTGGGAAAGGGGATATCTGATCCCTCAAGGCTTGCCGGTTTTCACTTTTTCAATCCGCCGGTCGTTATGAAACTTGTGGAGGTAATACGGTCAGAGGCAACCTCAGATGAAACTGCTGAAACGCTCATGAACCTTGCAAGGAGAATGGGCAAGACCCCCATACTTGTGAAAAAGGATACCCCTGGATTTGTTGTAAACAGGATTAACGCCCCTGAAAGCCTTCTGTTTGGTCTCATTGTTCAGGAGAAACTGGCTCCTCCAGAGGCAGTTGATGCATTTGCCAAATCTCAGGGATTACCTATGGGCCCATATGAACTGATGGATTATGTCGGAATAGACACCATGGCACATTCCCTGGAATATTATTCTGAAGCTCTCAGCCCGGAATATGGAAAGTGCCACATTTTCCATGACATGATGAAGGAGAACCGCCTGGGAGCAAAGACTGGAAAGGGATTCTATTCCTGGAAGGATGGGAAGGCCCAGATTCCAAAGGCTGAACCATCATCAGTGATAGACCTGATGGATGTCCTTTCAGTGGAGATCAACGAAGCTGTGAGGCTTCTTGAACAGAACGTTGCCACCCCCTCCGATATTGAGACTGGAGTGAAGCTTGGGATGAACAGACCCTTCGGGCCAATTTCAGTTGCAGAGAGCCTTACAAACGCAGAGATAAAAAACAAACTCCTAAAATTGAGTGAAAAGTTCCACACTGACATTTTTAAACCTGCCGATTCCATCGTCAGCGGTAAACTGAAGGATGCAATTTCCGGAAAGATCTCCGGAAAAGTAACGGAACAGAAAGAGAAGATGGATACGGTTTCTGCGTCTCCGGAGGCGGACCCTGTGAAACTTGACCTCCGGGACGCCGATTTCACGGCAGTTCTCACAATTGAAAACACAAGGAACAACCTTCTGAGCCTGGAAGTGCTGAATTCTCTTGAGAAACATCTGCTCTCCTTATGGAACCGCAGGGAAACCAGAGTCATAATTATCCGTGGAAAGGGGAACAATCTCTCAGCAGGAGCTCAGCTCAATCAGTTCTTCAGTAGCACAATGGACTTTGCTGAAAATTCCAGAAGAGGTGAGAGAATCTTCCGCCTGCTTTCTGAGATCCCCAAGATTACAATTGCCGAGATGAAGGGATACACTCTTGGAGGTGGCTTTGAGCTCTCCATATGGTGTGATCTCCGTGTTATCACTCCAGACTGCACATTCGGGTTCCCTGAGGTGACGCTGGGCCTGATACCGGGATGGGGCGGTTCCCAGAGGCTTCGGAAACTCCTGGGTGTATCAAGGGCAATGCAGATAATACTTACAGGAGAGAGGCTTGATGGGAAGCTTGCAATGGAAACCGGGCTTGCCTGGAAGATGTTCCCAGCTGATCAGATCGAGGCAGAGACAGATAAAATGGCCAGAGACCTTGCAGTAAAAGTTGCCCCAATATCAGCTGCCATTGCAAAGAGGCTGATAAACAAGGGGAGCGATGTGTCTGAGGACAGCGGCCTTGAGATGGAGGCCATGTCCATGGGCCTTCTCTACGGAACAGAGGACATAAAGGAGGGAATCACAGCATTCCTTCAGAAGAGGAAGCCTGAGTACAGGGGCAGATAATTTTATTCAAGAATCTGCCTCAACACCCTGACAGCATTGTGGTAAAGAACTGACTCAGCGTGAGAGCCAAGCATTTCCCTTAGCCTGGACATGTTCCCGACATTTTCAAAACACTTCGGGGTTGAATCTATTCCCAGAAAGTCTGTACCTATCGCTACATGTTCCCAGCCGAAGTTCTCCCCGACATATTCTGCATGTTGGACCATCCTCTCTATTGATGGCTCTGAACCCAGAGTCTGAGGTATGGCAGTTATCCCTATGAGCCCCCCGGTGGAGCAGATGGCGTCAATGCACTGATCATCGATGTTCCTTATATGGGAATCAACTGAACTTACATTTCCATGAGAGAATATAACTGGCCTGGATGATATGGAGCAGGTGTCAAGCATGGTCTTTCTGCTAGAGTGTGCCATGTCAACTGCAATGCCAAGCCTGTTGCAGTCATCAACCAGCCTCTCCCCTGATCCTGTAAGACCATAATCCTTTCTTGAATGGCAGGAGGCAGCGAATTTTGTATCATAATTCCATGTCAGGCCAATGGATCTCACTCCCATGGTGTGAAGCATCTCAATATCGGAATTTGTTATTAGGGTGTCTGTTCCCTCAAGAGCGAAAAGTATGTTTACTCCTGGATTTTCCAGATTTCCTTTTGATACTACATGACCCAGGGATTCGTCTCTGCACATTTTTCTATAGAAGAGAATCTGGTTGAGAAGCATGTCCCTGGAAGGTGTTGTTACCATGGACGCGTCCCTCAGCTGATCTGTCACCAATGGAATGTGTGGGAATATTGAACCGAATATTACACAGCTCTCCAGATCCCTGAGCATTGTGATGTTTGACTGCTCTGCCTTCCTGAATACATCCATCCTCATGGATGAGAAAGCTAGATCCTGATGCATATCCACCAGTCGCATGAATATCACGAAGTGGTGTAAGTGCTATATAATTTGCCTTACATCAGATTTGAGGCTATCAGTTCGGCTATTTCCATGACCGTCCCGTCACGGTTGAGGTTTGCGAAACATATGGGACAGGCAGTCACTATTCTTTCAGCCCCCAGTGACCGGAGATCATTGAACCTTCTCTCTGATATCTTCTCTGACAGATCCGGGAAAAGAAGTTCTGTAGGTCCGCCACAACACATTGTCCTCTTTCCGCTCCTCTTTGACAGGTGAATCATGAAACTCTTCTCCATGATCTCCCGGGGAGCATTTTTCTGTGGATTTCTCAGAACAAGGTGGCATGGTTCATGAAGTGCAACATTCATGCTACTTTTTTTCATCTCAATATTTTTAATGAGGTCAAGGTAATGGATCACCTCAAGATCATATCCAGGTAAGACCTCAGGATATGCATTTGTAAGAAGATCGTAGGTGTGTGGATCCACCACAATTATCTTTTTTCCTGTACTTTTGAGAATCTGGTATACCCTCCTGGCATACTTCCTGAATTTCTCAGAGTAGCCGAGATCATTTATGAACGTACCTGGATATGGTTCTGAATCCCCCAGATACCACACACTTATACCAGCCTTCCTGAGCAGGCTATATATTGTGCGGAGGACACCGTTCATTCGCTCCGCCATCCTTCTGTCATTCTGCATTGACATGAAAGAGGAGAGAGAGGGCCTGGATGCTACAAGCCTGGCCATTGCTCCTGACATGGTGGGCCCTATTCTGGATCGCATTGAATTCAGAGGGCCGGTGTATGACATGAGCTGGTACATATTGCCAGTGTAGAGAAGGTACTCTGAATCCCTGTCAAAATCGAGGCCTTCAGACCATGAAGCCATTGCCTTCCCCTGCCCAAGTGGATTCATTGTGGCTTCGGTCACATTCACTATCATTTCTGCCACGGGGTCCCTCTCCCCTGGTGAAGTGTTTTCAACAATTAGCTCCCTTGCCAGCTGGCTCACCTTTCCGGCATTCACACCGGCTGGACAGACCTGAAGGCATGCAAAACAGTCCAGGCAGGAATAAAAGGAATCGTAGAAGGATTTCACTGAAGTTTTTTCCATTTCATTTTCTGCAAGGTTTCTTCCAAGGATTACACGTCCTCTGGCACCCCTTGAGAGACTGTAGCCAGAATCAGGAAGGGTTGGGCAGACACTTTCACAGAATCCGCAGCTTATGCATTTTGATGCTTCACCTTCCAGCATCTCTCTTATGGTCTCAGTCAAACATCTTCCCCCTGTTAAGTATACCACTGGGATCGAATATTTTCCTGATTGATTTCATTAGATCGAGAGCCTCCCTGTTCTCGTTCACGCTGTGCTCCATCTCCAGCAGCTCCTTCTTCTCAAGGCCTATGCCATGTTCAGCGGAAACACTGCCCCCATGTTTTATGGATATCATGGCAAGGTCCCTCTGAAAGGCCTCCACATCTGACATGTTCTTTTCATCGGAAAGATCTGCATAGATGTTGGCGTGTATGTTTCCATCTGCTATGTGCCCGAACAGAGCCGCTTTAACATTATGTTCCTGAAGCTTTGCCGACGCCTCTTTAAGTGCTTCCGGCAGATGTGATGCCGGAACAACAATATCCCCAATTACCACCTTCTCCGACATAGATTTTCTCTGATTCAGAAGAGAGGAATAGGCTCCCTTTCTTGCCTCGTAAATCTTTTCCATTCGTTCTCTGTCTCTGGTAACCTCCAGTTCTGTCGGGTTGTATTTCTCCAGAACCTTCCTTGCCTTTTCCATCTCTCCCTCAATTGCAACCTCCTCCGAAGCCACATCAATGATCAGCATGTAGTTGGCATCCTCCGGAAATTTTATTCCCCGCGAATCCCGGAGGGAATCCATGGTTATCCTGTCAAGAAATTCCGCTATCAGTGGTGTTATGCCAATCCTCTTCATCTCGGATATGGCCTGGCCAATTGTCTCAATATCCCTGTAATATGCCAGAATCCTTCCTGTTGCCTCCGGTTTCGGCCATATCTTCAATGTGGCCCTGGTTATTATTCCAAGAGTGCCCTCAGCACCAACGAACAGTGAGGTGAGATCATATCCTGCAGTCCTTTTGAGTACCTTCCCCCCGGTCCTGATCAGGTCACCATTAGGAAGAACAACCTCCAGTCCCAGGATCCAGTTTTTTGTGGTTCCATACATAGAGGCCCGCAGGCCGCCGGCGTTGGTTGATATTGAGCCTCCCACAGTTGCAGCTATTGAACTTGCCGGATCAGGAGGATAGAAGAATCCAATATCTGAAAGCTGTTCATTCAGGTAATCAAGCCTCACTCCAGGCTCAACAATGGCATATCTGTCTTCAGGCTTTACCTCTATTATCCGGTCAAATCTTGCCATGCTCAGGAGCAGCGAGTTCTCGGTCGGAACTGATGACCCTGTAAGTGATGTGCCTCCACCCCTTGCCACAACCCTTATGCTGTTTCTGCTGCAGTATGACATTATTTGCTTTACCTGTTCTACATTCTCAGGAATTGCAACTGCCAGAGGCATGACACCTTCAAAATATGATGCATCTGTAGCATAGGGCTTCATCATTACCGGATCTGTTATGATTATCTTTCCAAGTTCCCTCTTCAGATCCTCTGCCTGAACCATGAGCAACCATGCCATCACAATATTAATAATTCACACACCGGAACTGCAGCAATTGGTTCTATGTGTTAGGTGAAGCCTGTCTGTTCTCCTTCCCCCGGACAAAGGAGAGGAATGCACCGATCATTATTATTGCCAGTGACACGTAAAGAGAGTAATGGATCCCTACCATGAATGAGGCTGAGACGTTTCCAAGAAGTTTTCCTACACCTGCGAATACTTCAAAAGCCACTGCCCTGGAGACGCTGAGGCTTGCGATTGATATGGAAATGACAAAACTTCCAAGCATCCCTATGTTTGACATGGTCCTCAGAAAGCCTGAAGACATTCCATACAGATCCTTTGGTGAGTTTGCCATAACCGCGCTGTTATTGGCCGGGTAGAACATTGATGAACCTATACCCGTTAGTGCTGATGCCACCAGAATAATATACAGCGACGCGGACACCGTAAGTGTAGAATATACCAGGATTGAAACTCCCATCATAAGAAGGCCGCCTGTTGCCGGGGCTCTTGCTCCAATTCTGTCTGTGAGTTTGCCGAACTTCGGGCCAAGTACACTACCTATGAGGTAACCGGGGAGAAGCAGCAGGGAACTGTCAAATGGGGTTAACCCCCTCACACCCTGGAGATACATTATTATGATGAAAACCACTGCCAGAAATCCAAGGCTCTGAAAGAATGATGCAAGAAGAGAGAACGAAAGGACCCTGATTTTGAAAATCCTCATTGGAAGGAGTGGTTTTTTCACCCTTCCCTCTATGATTATGAATGATGTTATGGAAAGGATTCCTGCCACTATGAGGATGATGTTAAGAAGACGGATTCCATAGGATGAAATATCAACAGCAGCATATGAAATGAGGACAAGTGCCAGCCCCAGGGAGAGCATACCTGGGAGATCAAGCTTGCTCTCCACCTTCCTTCCCGGATTTATGTATCTGACACCTATGTAAATTGCAACAATACCTATGGGGACATTTATGTAAAATATGTACTGCCACCCGACAAAGGTTGTTATTATTCCACCAAGTACGATTCCAAGCATTGCCCCCGCGTTGTATCCCACAGATGTGTATCCGTAAACTCTTCCTCTCTGGTTGGGGGGAAAATTGTCGGCAACTATGGCACCACTGTTTGACTGAATCATAGCCGTTCCGACGCCCTGAAATGCCCTGAATGCTATGAGTTCAAGAATTGTGCCAGAAGCACCGCATAATGCTGATCCCAATGTAAATATCCCCAGGCCGGATATGAATATCTTCTTCCTTGTGAACAGATCGCCTAAACGCCCAAGCTGTGTAGTTCCAACCGCTATAACCAGAAGATAGATCATTATGATCCATATTGAGACTGAAAGCTGAGTATGCAGAGAATCATTTATTGTTGGAAGAGCAAGAAGAACAATAGTGGAGTCTACCGCCCCCATCAGAACCGCAATAAGAAGGGAGACGATGAGCTTGGAGGACCTGTCCATTTTTGCTGATTCCATTCAAATACTAAACCTTTGATCATAATTGTTTGAAATTATGAGAAAATTCTTAACTCCAGGAAAGATTCGGTCAGTTATGTAATGCTGAAGAACCGGAATATATTCAGTATCCTGCATTGAAAGGTTTATCTGTAAATAATTATTAGCCCCGATAGTGCCACTGTAGCTCAGTTGGTAGAGCAGCTGACTTGTAATCAGCAGGTCGGGGGATCGATACCCTCCAGTGGCTTATTTTGCAGAATATTACCTTTTCTGGTGCGGTATTACCGGAATTTCGTGAATAGTTTCTCTTCAGGGTTTTCACTTTTTATTTAATTTTACTCATCGGCCTGGTACAAGTTTATATACGGTCATTTCAAGTGCCTGAAGTTATGTTCAGGCCATAATTTCAGGGTATCTCATGTCCGGTAAATCCTTTATTACACATGTCATTTTATATTATTTGCGGAAAATACCATATTGTGCATTCAGGTGAGGCCCCCCAAGTGTTAATTAATAGATCTTAATGCAAGGTTATTATGGAAAATGCCTCAACTATGAATAATGACTTTTTCTCAAACATGGATACGAGTGTGAATCCCCTTGAAGATTTCTATTCATTCAGCTGTGGCCGCTGGCTTGCCAGAAACCCTGTACCACCAGATAAATCCAGATGGGGTGCCTTCAATGAACTTATGGAAACCAATATGAACAGATTGAGGGAAATTCTTGAAGACTGTGACAGGCATGCCAGTTATGGGGATATAAAGACAAAAATGCTTGGAAACTTCTATCGTTCTGCCATGGATACCGGTATCATAGAAAGAGCCAGATTTCAGCCTATCTCAGAATATCTTTCTGACCTGGATTCCGTCCAATCTCATGAAGCATTCAGAAAAGTGGTTACAAAACTTCAAAGAGTCGGGTTTACCCCTTTTTTCAGAGTTTTCACCAGCAATGATTACAGAAACAGCTCAGTCTATTCCCTTTATATCTACCAGGGAGGGCTTTCGCTGCCAGACCGCGACTACTATCTCAAGGAAACATTCAGTGAGATCAGAAAGTATTATTCAGAACACCTTTCAAGGATGTTTTCCCTTCTTGGTGTGAGGAAAGATATTGCGGAGTCATCAGCAGTATCGATCCTTGAGATTGAGACACAGATTGCAAAGAACAGCAGGAGCAGGGTAGAGTTAAGAGAGGCCGGGAGGAATTACAACCCGGTGGAATTCAGCAAGCTTGATAAAATGTTCCCTCACCTTGGACTGGCAGAGCACCTGAGAGGCCTTCAGGTTCCGGAAATTGAATTTGCTGTTATCGGACAGCCTGAATATTTTGAGTTTCTCTCAGGATTTCTTTCAGAAAGCCCGCTTGAAGATCTCAAATTATACCTGAAGTGGCAGGTGCTTCATTCAACTTCACCATTTCTGTTTTCTGAGGTGGAACAGGAAAATTTTGATATGTTTGCAAGAAAGCTCTTAGGACAGAAAAGTCAGGAACCAAGATGGAAGAAAGCTGTTGATATTATAGACAGCACCATTGGGGAGATGCTTGGAGAGAAGTTTGTTGAGAGGTATTTCACAAATGAAGCCAGGGAAAGGATGGCAGTTATGGTTGACGATATTAAAAGTGTCTTCCTGGAGCGCCTCAAGAAAGTCAGATGGATGGGGGATAAGACTCGGGAGCGGGCCATCGGAAAATTTGAGAGATTCCGGACAAAGATCGGACATCCTGAGAAATTCAGGGATTATACAGGCCTGCAGATCGAACCTGATGACATTCTGGGGAACATAATCAGAGCTCATGAATTTGAAATGAAACGCCAGATGTCACGGGCAGGACAGAAAGTGAACAGAGATGAGTGGCTGATGACTCCTCCCACAGTCAATGCATATTTTTCACCGAATGATAATGAGATAGTATTTCCAGCAGGTATTCTTCAGCCACCATTCTTTGATCTCAATGCTGATGATGCAATCAATTATGGAGCCATTGGCGCTGTCATATCCCATGAGATAACCCACGGATATGATGACCAGGGCAGAAGGTTCGATGAGAATGGAAACCTTTCTGACTGGTGGTCTCCAGATGATGAGGCCCGCTTCAGAAAACTTGCAGATGAAGTCGTAAAGCTTTACAGCAGCGCCGAGGTTCTTCCCGGTTTCCATGTCAATGGAGAGCTTACATTGGGTGAGAATATTGCTGACATTGGCGGGGTTTCCATAGCCTTTGATGCCCTGAACAGGAGACTTCAGATGGATCCATCGCTGAACAAGACGATAAAGGGTTTCACCGCTCAGCAGAGATTCTTCATATCTTTTGCTCAAATATGGAGATGTAATTCACTTGAGTCCACAACAAAGATGCTTCTGACAGTGGATACCCATTCACCAGATATGATCAGAGCTACCCTTCCGGTTTACAATCACCGGGAATTCTGGGAGTGCTTCCAGTCATACTTTGAAAATAAGGCAAAAATGGATGCAGACAGGAATTTCATAGAGATCTGGTAATATATCCTATTTTCTTTAAGGAATTTGGCAAATCCTTAAGGAATTCCATCAAAGATCCCGTCTGCACCTGTTCAACATGTAATTTGCTTACTTTCATTGGAAATAATTCTTTTATGAAATTCAAGAGTTCTGCTTTTCTTCCAGTTCAATAAAAGAATTCATCACAAACAGACTGTGGAACTCTTTCCTCTCTTGTATGATTAAAGATCAGCCATTTCAGGCAATTATTCTGGCATTATTTCATAGGAAAGAAATATGTTTCATTCATATGTTCCGTGGGATTGGCACATTAATGTTCCGGGCCTGGGGAGGTCTTTTATAAATATCAGATTTGCATTGTTCAGCTATGGCAAAAGATGACAGCATGGCATCTGCAATTGAATCATGCAGGAAAGTTTCAGATGATGGGAAACTTGTTACATATGATCTGACAAATAACATTGACTTCTCCAAACCGAAGAAGGTTGCTGAAGCTCTCACTGAGGTTTTCTTCAGGAAAGATGCTTCCAGATGGTTCAAGGTTTCTGACGAGAATGTTGATTTCTCACCGGATTTCAAGGTCAGGATTGTTCTTGCTGAGGAGCACAGCAAGCAGTTAAAGGACACTGTCGATGATTTCATGAAGGATCTGCAGAAGGATGGCCTCTCCAGATCGTTTTCCTCGGAAATAAATGATGAGGCAGACCATTCACAGAAAATAAGTAATGTCATGGCAGCAGGGGCAATGAAGGCTGCCCTTTACAAACATGGGGAGGAGAAAATATTGAAGAACTACATTCGTGATGATCTCTTTGTAGATATTCTGGAGTGCCTGGAGATAAGGACCCTGAATAACGAGGACCTGATAAACTGGAAGAAGCTTCCGCTGTGAACCTACGGAAACAGTATCTTTCATGCATTTCTTCTCCAGATTTATTCTTGCTTTCCAGAACTCTTGAATGAAGACCTCAAAAAAAATGAGAAAGATTATTTCCTTCTGGAGATATTACCTTACTGGGATGGAGTTCCCGTTTTAACGCCTTTGACAGGCTGATAACTCCTGCATTCACAGTCATGGAAGATGGCTGTGTAATATCTCACTGATTGGAAAAGGAGCTGAGCCTGTTTGAAATATCAAGACATACTGCTTAAGGACAGAACTGCGGAGCCTGAACAATCGTCAGATGTGTCTGAATTCTTTATGGACCTGAACCTGGATTATATCGTTTCCAGTATAACTGGCAAGAGGAGAGAGGAATATCTGGAAAAATTGTATCTTACACCTCTGCGCAGCTTTGAAAACATAAGATTCAGGCAGGATGTTTTCAGAGACCTTCAAAGGGAGGAAATACTCAAAGCTACAAGGGAGTTTTCATGGGAGATGTCAAGGGTGAAGAGATATTTATCCGGAATCGGCAGGCTTTACAGGTATCAGGCCGAAAGGTGGCTCCTTGACTCTGTCCCGATTTACTGTGATTGTGTCACAAGGTTCTGTAAAGCCTTAAGAACCTCGAGGCCTGAATCTGAAGGTCTGGCCAGTTTCTCCCGCTACCTGGAACAGTATGTGAGCTCCGATTCATTTCAGAACCTAAGGAAACAGGCTGAAAGGATAATCACTGATCTGGATGGCGTCAGGTTTAAAATGGTCATAAGCCCAGGAAAAATCAGAGTTTCAAGATGCCAGAATGAACCGGATCTTGGACAGGAGATAAGGGAGCTCTTTTCAAGATTCTCCTCCCCAAAGGATCAGCAGATTTCCAGAAAATACACCAGATCCGGCGGAATGAGCCATGTTGAAGCTGCAGTCCTTGGCATGGTGGCAAAGTTGTTCCCTGAACCTTTTGATGAAATGATTTCATTCTTTGAAAAGAACAGAAATTACATAGATGAGGGGATTGAAGATTTCCACAGAGGAATTCAGTTCTACCTTTCATACATTGATTTCACTGATAAATTCAGGAACAGTGGCCTCAGTTTCTGCATTCCATTTATTCATGAGAACCGCTGTGAAACAGTCCTCAGGGAAAGCTTTGATCTAGCTCTTGCACACAATCTTCTGAAGACCGGTGGAAAAGTTGTAACAAATGATCTTTCTTTGAACAGTGGAGAATCAATTGCCGTTGTCACCGGCCCAAATCATGGAGGAAAAACAACCTTTGCAAAATCTGTTGGGCAGGTGCACTACCTGGCATCACTTGGCCTTCCGGTTCCCGGCAAATCTGCCTCCATTTCGGTGCCCGATAATATATTCACCCACTTCGAAAGAGAGGAAAATATCGATAACCTGAGGGGAAAACTTGAGGATGACCTGTTCCGTATACACCAGATAATGGAAAAAGCCACTTCAAGAAGCCTGATAATAATAAATGAAATGCTCAGCTCAACAACCCTTAAGGATTCCCTTATGCTTGGGAAAAAGATTCTTGAGAGGATCAGGGAAAAAGGAACTCTCTGCTTCTATGTAACTTTTATAGATGAACTTGCAGAGATTGAGGGTGTTGTCAGCCTTGTGGGTTCTGTTTCACCGGAGGATCCTGAAGTCAGGACGTTCAGGATTGAAAGAAGACCTGCGGATGGACTGGCATATGCAATGGCTCTGGCCAGAAAATATTCCCTTACACATGACGACATAATCAGGAGGGTTGGGTCATGAAAACTTTTCTCATGTTCAAGGAAGGGGTGTGGCCGGAGAATCAGGATAAGCCATGGGGCAGTGATTTTCTGAAACAGGATCTGGAACTGGCTAAGATTATTGATACAATGGCAGATGGTGATGCCTTCCTGCGCACTGTTTGCGAAAACACCCTTCTCTTTCCTCTGAAAGGGCCGGAGGAGATTATTTACAGGCAGGACATCCTGAAGGACTGCATTTCCAATGAGCCCCTCATCAGGAATATCTATGACATAGTGGTAAAGTGTGTGGAAAAAGAGAGGAGGGAGTCTTTCTGGTTCGGACAGACCAATCCTGAACTTGTTCTTTACGAATCAGTGAAAATCCTGAGAATAATAGTGGATGGTTTCAGGCAGATCCATAAGGCGCTCTCTGATTCAATGAATGCCTTCACCTCTTCAGGGTTCAGGAAATTTCTGGAACAGCTGAACGGGGATCTTAACGATTCCTATCTGAAAAAAATAGAGGATAAGCTTGAGAGCCTCAGTTTTCCCCATGGAGTATCTGTTTGCGTAGGCCTAGGCCCAGGAAATGCCAGCACAGGCCATATTCTGCTTGGCCCGGTTCCTCACGGAAGGGGCGTGGGTCAGATCATACCTCTGGGCAGAGAAAAGCACTTCACCTATAATCTGCCCAGCAGAGATGAGGCAGGAGCTCAGGCAATTGCAGATATCCGCTCTGAGTCAGTCTCAGGAATTGTGGGAATCCTCAGGGAGTCTGCAGAGGATGTTCTCTTATTTTTGAAAAAGATTCGTGAAGAACTGGCTTTTTATGTTGGGTGCCTGAATCTTTACAGAACAGTCACCGAAAGTGGGGGAAAACTCTGTTTTCCTGTTCCGGACAATTCAGGCCATGGGGGTTTAAAATTTGAAGGCCTTTACGAGCTATCGCTGAGGATCAGCTCCGGTTCAGAGGTGGTCAGCAACAGCATGGATGCCACCGGAAAGGAACTGATAATAATAACTGGAGCCAACAGGGGTGGAAAATCGACATTCCTGAGAAGCCTAGGACAGGCCCAGCTAATGTTTCAGTGCGGGATGTATGTTCCTGCTGAATCCTACACTTCTGATTTGAGAACCTCATTATTTGCCCATTTCAAAAGAGAGGAGGACAGGGGAATGACCATGGGAAAGCTTGATGAGGAGCTTGCAAGGATGAGCAGCATAGTGCAACACCTTTCTCGAGGTTCAATGGTTCTTTTCAATGAATCATTTTCATCCACGAACACGGGGGAAGGATCTGAAATATCCCGCAATATAGTGAGTGCACTACTTGAAATAGGCGTCAGGGTATTCTTTGTAACGCACAACTATGACTTTGCGTCAAGATATCAGGAATCTTATGATTCCCGCACTCTTTTCCTTAAGGCGGAGAGGAGTGAGGATGGGACAAGGACATACCGCATCATTGAAGGGGAACCATCAGATACGGGGCATTCTATAGACCTTTATGAAAAGATATTCGGAGAATGAAGCAATAAGGAGAGAACTGAAAATAACTTAAATGGAGGATAACTATAGATAGAGACAGGCAATTGATCCGTAAATGGGTAAGATCAGAATCTGTGTTGCCGGTGCCACTGGATGGGTTGGAAGGGCCCTTGTTCCAGCTATTCTCAAATCTGAAGACTTTGTTCTCACTGGCGCAGTTGCCAGAAGAGCAGCCGGTAGAAAAATATGCGACATTACCGGCATCCCTGGAAATGAAACCACCGTTACAGCATCCTTGAAGGAAGCACTTGCCAGTGGAGCTGATGTTCTTATAGACTACACCTCCCCTTCTGCTGTCAGGACGAACGTTCTCAAAGCAATAGAAAATGGTGTCAACGTAGTAATCGGGACTTCCGGCCTCACAGACATGGACTATGGGGAGATCGACAGGTCTGCCTCCATAAAGGGTGTGGGGGTATTTGCTGCAGGTAATTTTTCAATCTCGGCAGCACTGGCACTTCACTTTTCGGAGATTGCGGCAAGATACATGAAAAGCTGGGAGATACTTGATTTCGCCTCAGAAAATAAGGTGGATTCCCCAAGTGGAACCGCCCTTGAGATGGCACACAGGCTTTCCGGAGCAGGAAAACCGAACCTTGAGGTCCCTGTGGATCATACTGCCGGCTACAGAGAGAGCAGAGGGGCAACAATCAATGGAATCCAGGTACATTCCATCAGGTTGCCAGGGCATGTTCTGGGTGTTAGAGCCGAATTTGGAAGCCCTGATGAGCGACTGTCCATATCATTCGATGCCGGGGCAGGGCCTGAACCTTACATAGAAGGGACACTGCTTGCTGCCAGAAAAGTTATGCAAATGAAAGGACTGAAAAGGGGGATGGATCTTCTTCTTGACCTTTGAACCATTAAAAGTTTGTGCAGATATTTAAAAAATTAATCTGTTCAGATCAGCTGGTCTGAACAGTGAAGCCAACATTCGGTGTGAATATCTTTGCATTCAGGTTGAGATCCTGATTGAGGTTGAAATCAATCAGTATGTCCTGAGTGGAATGGGCACTTATCCTGAATGGGTGGTTGATGAATGCAAATGGCGTATTGAGGCTGAAGTTGACCTGCACCCCTAATACGTCAACTGTCACATTGGTTATGTACAGCCGGATCATTGTGTATGTGGCTGCGTGAAGTGTTATGTTTGTCAGAAGTGACGCATTTGTGGCCGTCAGGTTCAGTATATCAATTGTGTGCGTGGCAACTGAATAGTTGACCCATCCGCTTGTATTACTGTGCAGGCTCACTGCACTGAATGTTATATAGACACCGCTGACCCCTGATATGGGTGCGTCGGCAACAGAAATTGCCATGTGTCCAGAGTTCTGTGATCCCTCATAGTAGCTATATCCAAAATATCCTCCAGCTGCTATGATTAATATCACAACTATGATAGCAATACCTTTGGCTTTCATTTAACCTGTTTATCATTCTCATAATTAAGTTCTTATGGTACAAATGTTAAAATTCAGTTATTTGCTCAGTTCTCCATCCGGAACTTATCTCCAAGAGCCTTTATCAGAACTGCCTTGTATTTGCTCCTTGTCACTGCATCCAGCTTCTCAGGCCCTTCATAGCTGTTATGCATGAGCATGTAATCGATGGACTTCCCACCGGTCTTAACTGTGAGCACCGATGGTGTTTTGGAGGTACCGTTTTTGAGGAGTATGTTCTCTATACTGGAATATTCCATTTTCATATTCTGATCCGGAGCATCCTCGTCGGTTGAGTCCATCTTCTTTTCCATCTCCATTCCCTTCAGTTCAGCTTCCTCAAGTATCTTCTTCTGGAGTTCCCTGTCCCGTGTGAGCATTGAATAGCCAAATCCGCTTGATGTTTCTCTCTTCAGGGGGTCTTCTTTCAGGTAGGATCTTATATCATCTGACAGTTCCTCTGACTCAGAAATTTTGAACTCAACCAGGCAGTCCTTCATAAAGACAAGATGACAAATCTCAGTGTGTGAATCCTTTCTCCAGGCATTATCAATTGAACCTACAATATCCAACATTATTTAGCATTTAAACATGGCATAAATAGTTGGCTCAGGTGAAAATATACAAAAATAAGGGTGTGAGAATTTCCCTCACTCACCATACCAGAATTCGTTCATGGATGCCCATGACTAATAGTAACCGCCGCCTCCACCGCTGCTCCCGCTGCTACTGCTACTTCCGGTCTTGAGGTTCGCGAACTGCTCTATTATTCCAGGGTATACATGTCCCTGCTGAGCTCCTGGAAGACCCCACCAGTCAGACATAAGTTCCCATGTTCCTCCAACTTTCTGATATTGAAGAAGATATGGCATTATGAGTGTACCCACAGTGCTGTTGACTGATTTTGATCCGTTGATGTATTTGAAGCCAGATGAAAGGTTCGTCTTTGCACTCTGGTTAATTAGCACAATATACCAGAGATCCGCCGTCACGTTTGCGTAATTGCCTGAAACCGATATTTTGTAGTTGTAAACTGAGTAATAGTCTATTGGGTCATGGGCGAAGAAGGATGCCCATGTCGCCTCTATTGATGATGTGTTGGAATAGGTTCCGTTGAGTTTGCTCCCTATGACATTCCAGTAAAGAACTGAGCTGCTGGTATACTGGGATGCGGTCTGTGAAACATTTTCAACGCCAATGGCCTGCCAGTGGCTGTATGCAAGGCTTGTCACTTCATTTTCTGTCTGAGCAGTAGACGTGGTGGTTGAAGACTTGGTAAGGTAAAGTCCCCACCCAGCTCCAGCAATGATTATCAGGACAACAATCACTGCCAGCATAGCCAACAAGGAGGATTTCTTTCCTCCACCCTCGGGTTTCTTAATTTCATTATCTGCCATGCCATATCATACCAAATCTAATTATTTAAACATTAATAAAATTAAAGTATTATATTTATATCCTCCAATAGATATCTGAATGCATATGTTCAATTTTCAATGGTTTCTGCTGAAGGAAAATTATTGGGGTTCTAAACCAATTATATAAATGTCAAATCCACAATTTCCCTGAGACCCGGAAAGATCACTTCTGGTTGCTGTAAAACTTTTCCATTCTGTATCTGATAGCTCTCTGGGCCGGAAGATCATAGCTGTACTCCGGAAGATTAGGTAGCTTTTTCCCTTCAATGGCCAGTATATGGTTCTTCTCTGCAGATTTCCTGAAGTCCCTGTCCTCAGTTACGGTTACTTTATAGTCTTCATCAAATGTCCAGAGGTAGCTGTCAAATAGGGAATGGTGGTTTCTGCACAGCAGAATTCCGTTCCTGAGATCTGCGGATGTCCCTCTGTCCTCAACAGGGATAATATGGGCAGCCTCCACCCCGATTGGTTTTCCTCTGAAACTGTAACCAAGATCACAGAGGCTGCACCTTTCATGATAGAGCCTCCTCACACCGGCAGTAAAGGCCATTTCTCTTACAGCCCTTGTTATTGAGGTTCTTTTTTGCTGATCTATCTCAAAAGGCTGGAATTCAGGGATATGGTCTCTGTTCTGGGATGGCTCAACGTTGTCAATTGATTCTCCCTGAAGAGTGAAATAATTTCCATCAAAGTCTGTAATATATGCAAGCCCAAGAATCTCATATATTCTCTCGGAACCAGGAACACTCCGCTGCACAAAAACGCCAACAGGAGTGCGGTCTTCCTTGGATTTCAGAAGAGCCCTGTTTGTGGGGAGATTCATGTCGGTGATTCCGCCTTTGGCTTCCGGTCTGTACCTGTAAGACCAGGAGCCATCCGGGAACGTCCTTATTGGTTCGTCTGAATAGATCCCCCTTGAAGTCTGTCTTATCCAGAGAGCATGCTCTTCACCGGCAGGCTTGTAAATCCCCTTTTGGGTCCTGAACCCCTGAATGTTTTGCTGTATTCTGGAGCTCAGCTCAAGCTGCCCGGTTCTCTCCCTGATCCTCCTCAGTACCTGTCTCAGGTCAGGATTTCTGATCCTTTCAAGGGGATCCTCCATGTATGGAGCACTTAAAATCTGTTAATAACAGTTCCCATTTTATATGGACAGATCCGCCTTCAAGAAATGCGGCCAATATACATAAGTGTCCTGTACAGCATAAACACCGAACCATTTTCCTGATACCTATTGAAAAGGTCCCTGAATTCATTCAGCAGGTTTTCAAATTCAGGATTGCTCTTGCTGATGGCGTATGAAGCTGACTGATATCTTCCTATCATCCCTTCAAGATCAATCTTCTGGCTGTTGGGATATGTGAGAAGTTCATATCCGTCCTGAAAAAAATCCTTTATGGTTTTCTCATCCATTGAAAGGCTTCCTGTTCTATGATAATCTGGGCTGTACCTTCTGACTATATTTTCATAGGATGATGTGAACGGGTCGTCATCAACCCGGTCATTCCATATGAGAGCTACCCAGCCCTTTCGGAGTATTCTCCTGAACTCTATGGCGGCTTCATCGGGCCTGAACCAGTGGAAAGACTGCCCGCATACAACAATATCCACTGAACTGTTCATAAGGGTTGAGTGTTCTGCTGTTCCGTCGAAGATTTCGACGTTATCCCGGCCTGAAAATACCCTTTTCAATTCAGATCGCATGTCCGGATTTGGCTCAATGCACTTAACAGGGTTCCCATTTTCTGCAAAAAGTATGGCAAGTTTCCCTGTTCCTGAACCCATGTCAGCTACAATCCATGTTTTATCCATTCCAGTGATTCGACACATATCGGTGAGAATTTTATCGGGATAAGAGGGCCTGTTCCTTGAATAGCTTTCGGCCCTGCCTGTGAATTTCTCTGCGGTGGAAACCATTATGCCCGATGATCTGGACATTCAATATTTTTCTCCTTCCTGCTGGTAGGTGGAGTTGATCTGATCTGAATTCCTTTAATGAGTACCGGAGAATCACTGACCTCTGAAGTATGAGATCAGCGGTATTTCCATCTCCTCCCTGCTGAGACCTCCATGCATTCCGATCATATTGATCTCAGCAGAGTCCGGGTCCAGAAGAGAAAGCGTGGAGTCCATTATTCCGAATCCATTGGGAGGAAGCAGAACTATATCCTCGCCGGAACCAAACCTGATCTTATCTGGATCACAGGGGCCAAAGAGATCCTTGCTTATGGCCTCCTCAAGGTCCATGGGAACAAAGCCTTCATAGTTCCCGAGAATGTGCTCCACTGATTCCTTAAGTTTATCCTTTCTCAGATGCAGGAATGGTGCCCTGATATCCCCCACGGCCGGGGCTATCATGTTTTTTCTCAGTTTCAGGTCAGTTGCAATATCCCTAAGATTCTCCTTCGGAACAACAGTATGGCCGTGATCTGCTGAAATCATGATCCCTGTGTTCCTTGTGGAATGAGTTTTTGAGAGTTCCAGAATCATATGAAATATGCTCTCAATTTCATTTGCAGTTTCCTCGGTGTATGGTCCCACCTTATGAGAAATTGTATCTACGGACGGTATGTAGCAGAAATGGAATGTCCTCCCCTTTTCCCTCTCCAGGTCTGATTTAAGAAGGGTGAAAAGATGGGAGTGAGACAGATAAGGCCTGCTAACAGCGGCTTCTGTTGTCAGTTTTGTAAGCCCACTTTTGCTTATTGCCCTCGGTGAATAATAGAAAGACTTTATCCCTTCAGAACCAAGTGAAGAATGAACAGTTCCATTCTTCAGAATATTTTCAGAGTCCAAGCCGTTGCTGATAAGGGATTGCCCTCTTATTCCCAGCGGGGATAGGTTTATCATGTTGCAAACGGTTCCAGCGGAACTCATATACTGGGTATATCCAAGAACCCCATGTTCCCCGGGCGTCAGGCCCGTATGGCATGATATTGTTGCAGTTGAGGTCGTGGATGGGAATGTGCTGCTTATGATATCAAGAGACGCATTCTTCAGGAATTCCTCTGTAGATTTAAGATTGAAGCTTTCCAGAGACCACTGGAGTGTGTGATATCCGAAACCGTCCA
>JAMCPQ010000021.1 GCA_023379825.1 Thermoplasmatota archaeon
GCTGGAAAGAGACTTCAGAATGTTAAGAAAGGGAGTTGACGAACTGTATGGGGTTTAGTTACGTTGTAGCTGTGGCAATACTGCTAAGCTCTTCCCTAATTTTTTTTGGAGTTATTTATTCCGATTACGTCCATACCAATACCGAAATTTCGCAATCAGAGCAGGGTCAGAGCCAGAGGATGTATGATATGATAAACTCGAAAGTTAATATAACAGAGGCACTTGAGGCCGGAAACTCAAGCCAGAAAAATGTTACGATCAACCTGGTCAATTCAGGCAGTGTGACCCTGTACCTGAATCAGACCAATGTCCTGGTAAACGGGACAATTCATCCATTCAATTTCACCAGGGAATATCTGTTCCCTCTTCAGAATGAAACTATCAGTTTCACCACCTCTCTTCAGCCTGTTGAGGTGGAGATAGTGTTCAACACTGGATACAAGGCATACGTGGAGGTAAGATAAAATGGGTTCAATGGGAACTTCGGAGATGATTTTCTTCATTGCCACACTTGTGGTGAGCATTGCAGTTGTCGGAGTGCTTGGAGCCCAGACATCACATATAGCCCTGGGTATGGAGAACTCAGCCAAGAACACCAACAGCCAGATTCAGAATGAATTTGAGATCATAAATGACCCATCCATGATTCCATACCATAACGGCACCTACACATTCTATGTGAAGAATACAGGAAGCGATGGATTCTTCTTCACAAATAACTCGGTGACTGTACTGATTAACGGAACAGTTATTCCCGATTCGGTTTTACTGTTCATTTCCCCCGGAAACAGCGGAGAACTGGAGCCAGGACAGGTTGGTACCCTGTACATATCCACACCTATCGGGCCCGGATATAACCAGCTGTCCCTTATACTTGAAAGCGGTGTTCAGGGTACATTCACTTTCCAGTCAGGGGTGTCCTGATCATGTATCTGGATTTTTCCATCCAGGGAGACGAACTTGACAGAAGAATGGGGGGAGGGCTCTACATAGGCCAGATAGTTACTATTCAGGGTGGAAGCGGTGAGGGCAAAACACTTCTCTGTCTTCGTCTGGCATATGGAATGATAAAGCATGGCGCAACTGTGGCCTATGTGTCTTCACAGTTTCCCATAAGGGAATTCATTTCGGAGGCTGAATCCCTGGGATATCCGATGTTCAATGAGATACTTGCCGGACAGGTCTCCTTCATAACTTCCGTTTTCCTGCTGAGAAAGTCCAGGAGAGCAACACTTGATGAACTTCTCAGCCTGGAAGAGGTTAAGGCAAAGCAGGTTCTGATAATCGACTCAATGCATTCTGGGATGTTCAAGGACTTTGATGTGGTGGATTACTTTGCAAAACTGAGGAAATTTTCTGAGGGTAGGATAGTGATAACCACACTCAATCCTTCCGATATAGATCCTTCAAGCATGAGCAAGATCAGGGAACTTTCCACAACGATCATAAACCTCACTTCCAAGGAACTTGCAGGAGAGCGAAGACATGGGATAGACCTGATGAAGTACCCAATGGCGTTGAAGTCATTTCAGCAGGCAATCCCTTTCAGGATAGAGCCCGGAAGAGGACTCATAGTGGAGATATCCAGCGTTTCGTAGGTGATTAGATGGTTGAATTTGTGGTATCGGATACAATCGAGGTTGCAGTGCAGAGAAATCCGCACCTGGGAAGATACATTGATGAATACAGGATGCTCACCCAGAGAACACCCTCATTCATTCCAGCTCCAGATAATTCCCTGAGGGATATAGCCAACATTGATGTAATATATCCAGTGGGAGACCCCATTTTCATCCATATATACATGGAGAACGATGCTAAAGTCTACCAGCCCATAGAGCCCACGCTTTCACTGGAGGAGCAACTCTTCATGGAGGATGTAATGTCGGTAATACTGAACTTTGCATCAGATTACCCTCCTCCGGAAAATGAGGCGATTCTTGAGAAGAATCTGGACGAGATTTTCGCCAAAATATTGAAGATCGGCTCTGCAAATAAAATTAAGGGAACCAATGTCACTGTCCTGGCATCTTTCAAAGACCGCCTCATATACAACATTAAGAGAGAAGTTCTTGGGCTAGGGCCCATTGAGCCTCTGATCAGGGATTCCAATATTGAGGATATAAGTGGAATTGGCGCACATGACATATTCATAGTGCACAAAATTCTTGGATCACTGAAAACCAAGATCACATTTGGAGATAACGACAGGCTTAGCTTGTACAGTAAGAGGCTTAGTGAACGGGTTGGAAGACCTGTAAGTGATAAGACGCCCATAGTGGATGCAACGTTGCCTGACGGTTCAAGACTTTCCATTGTGTACAGTTCAGATGTATCTGCAAGGGGACCCAGCTTCACAATTAGAAAGTTTGCAGATATCCCGATAAGTATAGTGCAGCTGGTACGCTACAATACAATGTCAGCTGAGGAAGCCGCATATCTGTGGCTTGCTCTGGAATATGGCCAGAGTGTATTTGTCTGCGGGGAAACCGCCAGCGGTAAGACAACAGTGGTGAATGCCATGATTCCATTCATAAGGCCTGAATCAAAGATATTCAGTGCTGAGGATACACCTGAAATAAGAGCACCTCAGGATGCATGGCAGCAGCTGGTTACAAGAGAGAGGGGTGCAGAAGAGAGCAGGGTCACACTGTTTGATCTTCTTAAGACTGCACTGAGGTCCAGGCCTAACTACATCATAGTAGGGGAAATAAGAGGGGCAGAAGGATCCATGGCATTCCAGGCCATGCAGACTGGACATCCGGTTATATCCACGTTTCATGCCGCATCTGTAAGGAAGATGATTCAGAGATTCACAGGAACACCCATTAACATCCCTGTGACCTTCATGGATAACCTTAACATAGCTCTGATACAGCAGGCTGTATATGTAAACGGGAAATTTCTCAGGAGGACAACAAGCATCAATGAAATAGAAGGTTATTTTGAAGAGCTGGGAGGTGTCTCCACAAAACAGGTCTTCCAGTGGGACCCCACAACAGATCAGCATGTGTTCAGGGGGCTAAACAACAGTTACATACTGGAGAAGAGAATAGCAGAAACTGCCGGTATGCCTGATCCAAAAATGATTTATGAGGAACTGTTCAAGCGAGCAAGGATCATTGAGATGATGCTGAAGAACAACATTTTCTCATATTACAAGGTCTTCGATCTGATCAAGACATTCTATCAGAAAGGGGAAGCTGCAGCCCTTTCATTCAGGTGATAATTATGGCAATGGGAGAAACAAGGAGCATTGGCCAGACAAAGGGTATGGGCCTATTCAACGGCATTGAGTTTTCAAGAAAGGATGTGGGGATAATAGTGGCCCTGACTCTTGCTACTGCGACTCTCCTTATGGTTTTCTTCCTGACATATTCCATCTATTTCGCTATTGGTGCCGGGGTTGCAGGATCGGCCATGTTCTACAAGTTCATGAAACCCATTCTTCAGAGGGATTCAGATCGGACAAACATAAACTCGAATATCCCCTTCTTTATTACATCATTCGCAACACTATCAGTGAGCGCTGCAAACAGAATAGACATAGTGGATATACTGTCCAGAAAAGATAAGCTGGGAAGACTGGCAAAGGATATGGAGAAACTCCACAATCTTGTGAAGAACTGGAGACGTGGCCTTTCAGAAGCGGCGATGTTTCTCTCAAAAAAGACACCAAGTGAGGTCTTTGAGGACTTTCTTTCGAGGTTCGGTCATGCAATTGACAGTGGACAGGACTTTGAGGAATTTGTTAAAAATGAGTCGGAGACTGTTATGAGCAACTTCGAAACTTCATATATCTCAGCTCTCTACAGTTTCGACCTCTTCAAGGACCTTTATGTTTCCATGCTTCTTGCTTTTGCATTCCTGATCACTTTCGTCATGATAATGCCTGTTCTCATATCTATAAACATACTTGACGTGCTCACTTTGAGCCTTGTAGCAATTATTTTGGGAGAGGCCATGCTCACATACGGAATCAAGATAGTTCTCCCAAACGACCCCATATGGCATGATACGGGAATAAAGACCCCCCTGCAGCTTGAACTGAGGAGGGCAATGATATTGGCCCTGATTGCATGTGGAGCAATTGCAGCTGCTGTTATTGCCCTGAAGCTTTACGACAGGATTCCTTTCTATTTTGCAATAACCATGGTAATCACTCCACTTGCCTATCCTGGTTACCTCGGATCTAACGCAGAAAAGAAGGTTGCCAAAAAAGACGATATGTTTGGAAGTTTCATAAGGGCTCTATCCGGATCTGCTTCAGCCAGAGGGAACATGGTCATAGATGCCCTGAAGTCAATAGTGCTCCACGATTTTGGAACACTCACCAGGGATGTAAGGGATCTTTACAGAAGGCTAGTTTACAGGATAGACAGCATAAGGTCCTGGAAATATTTCAGTGCAGATACAGGATCACACCTTATTGAGGTCTTTTCCGAGAGTTTCGTTGAGAGCATTGATCTTGGGGCGGATGCGGCAGAGGCAGGAAAGGTTGTTGCAGACAACTTTGACCGTGTCGTGAGAATGCGGAAAAGGAGACATGCCTCAGTCAGCAGCTATGTTGGAGTTCTTTACGGCATAACAGGAGGCCTGGCATTCTCACTTGCCATTTCATTCGGTGTCCTGGAAATCATCAACAAGGTATTCGCATCATTCGACGTCTCAACCCTGAGTGATTTTGGGATATTTGTTTCGCAGCCCCCCAGTGCAATAATAGAGATTGAGGCGTTCCTCGTGGTGATTCTGCTCGTTCACTCTTTTATTGCCGGAACCGCCCTGAAAGTTGCAGACGGAGGAAAAGTAACACATGGTTTACACCATTTTGTTATCATGAGCTGGATAGTTACTGCAACACTTTATGGAACTCTCTACCTGACATCAATAATGCTATCCGGTGCACTTTGAACCCTTCACTTGAAAAAATACACAAAAAAAATTTATATGCTGTACTGACTTAAGAGCCGATGGCCGATCCGTCTCCGGAATCGGAGCTTAACAATAGCCTGTCCTCCCTTGTCAAGAGACTGGGAGACAGAGTTGAGGTCTCACCTCAGGAAGCATCGGAAGAGTTTCTTGATGCGGTTAGGAGAAACCCTAAACTTGTTTCCGATAATTTTAATGATTCAATAGGGCTGATTGATGCCTTAAAACTGCCATCCCCTGTGCTTTTGAAAATTCTTTCAGGGCTCTCGGAAATTTTTCCGGATAACCAGGAAATAAACCGGGTTATTATTAGATTCATGCTTGATAATTCACTGTTTGAAGCTGCGGCATCCCTTGCTACTGAAAGATCTTATCTTTTGAAGGAACTCGCAGATTCAGATATTGATCAGCAGAAGATAGGACAGGATACCCGGTGCAGACTTGTGCTTGCCATGGCTAGGGCACAGATATTTTCTGAACACATGATAGAGATTGCTGCCAGCCTTTCCCCTGATTCTGATTCATTATCTGAAATTCTGAAGCTGATGCTGGAAAACAGGAAGTATGAGGAAATCCTTTCACTGTTCGGAAAAGTACCGGAAGTTGCAGAATTACCGGAAAACTTCATGACTGTACTTCTGGCAATGAAGGAATCTGGTCACAATGATGATGTTGCAAATTTTCTGAGGAAGAAAGGTGTCAGTAACCTCAAGAGCCTGGATTCTCTGAGGACCGCAGCTGAGATTGCGTCCACTACAGGTGACCCTGAGATTTTTGATTCCATAATCAGGGATTGCCTGACCATGTTCCCTGACGATTTCATGCTGCTTGAAATCAAAGCATCGTTTCTTCTTGAGCATGGAGACAGAAATCAGGCGTTCATTATTCTGAAAGACCTCTTTGACCGGGGATCTCTTGATGATGCAATGAGAACAAAGCTGATTGAGCTTGCATGGGACCTGAAGCTCTATGATGAGTGCCTGCAGATAATTTCCAGAATGGATGATGATTTTAAAAATCCTCACATATATTCAATTGCTGCGAACTGCTTTCTTGAAACAGGAAGATTCCAGGAGGCCCAGAATTTAATTTCAACTGCTATAAAACAATATCCTGAAAATGAGGAAATCAAATATCTCCGATACAGATTAATGAAAGACCTGCAGAGGCAGAACGAGGCGTATGAAATAGCTCTGGAGCTTGTTAAAACGGGTTCACGGCTGGAAGACGTGATCTCATATCTGTTCAACTGGCTTTACTCCCTTGGTGAATACCAGGATATTCTTGATCTGTACAGAAAATTCGAAATAGACTCTCCCCTAAATATTCACTATATAGTTGCATCTTTTGTTTCTCTGAAGGAAGCGGGTGAAGCTTTGAATCTCATAAGGAAGTATCCTGATGTCCTTTATTCCCCGCTTCTGGTTGATTCGATCTTTTATAATTTCAGGGATGAAAGTGAGATCTCAGAACTGGAAGATTTAGTGCCTGAGGATGATCATATCCTGAATATGGTTCTGAGGAGGCTCAGAGGCATGTTTCCAAGGGACCGTGTTCCGGTAAACATCTCAGAATACTCAAGATCCAGGGCTTGCTGCTTCATTATAGCATATCCGCATTACAATTCAGATTCACCCGAAATAGATGAGGGGGTAAGGACACTGCTGGCAGGAAGGAATAATGCGGAGATACTTGATCTGCTGGAGACTGTGCATACAATAAGGACTACAAGAAAGTCCCCGGGATCAATACTCGACAGCCCCAAGTTTCTTTTTCCAGTAACAACGGCAATGTTAAATTCCGATATGACTGATCAGGCTGAGAATAACCTTCTCAGGTCAGAGCATGTCGATTCTGATCCATTCTACTCCTATCTGAGGCATCAGATAGAGTTCAGGAGGGAAAACTACTCAGGAGCCAAGAAGTTTCTTTCCAAATCAATATCCCGACTTGACAACCTTCAGTTTCTTCAGGATGCCATAGTTCTATCAATTCGAACGGATGATGCTGACGACCTTGACAAATACCTCCATATGATTGAGGAGAAATCCTGGTCAGGAAATCTAAACCAGAAACTTATACATGACGAACTTATCAGAAGCGGAAACTGGGACCTTGCGGAACCAATTCTTTTTTCCCTGGAAAAATGGGGTCTTGAAGGCCATGACTATTACAGAATTAAAAGGGATTATCTTCTTGCACAGGGCAATTTGAAGGAGGCAGGAAAAGCTTCATCAGAGATTTTCAGGATTTTGAACTATACAATGTTTGACGTGAAGAAGCATATTGAAATTCTCATGAAGTCTGGAACTGAGTCAGCAATTGAGAATTTTCTGGATGATATTGAGGCAGGCGGAGCTCCTTCAGAGGTATACCTAATCCATGGTGACATTCTCTTCCGGAAAGAGGATTTCAGGGGAGCTATAAAGGAATATGAGAGGGCAGAGTCACAGGGAACAGATCTTAAGGGAAACAGAAATTACATTCAGGCCCTTATTGAATCAGGCATGGATTCAAAGGCAGAAGCAATGATGGGAGATTCAAACGACCCTTTCATACTCATCAGGCTTTATCAGAAAACACATAAAATTCAGGAATCTCTTGCGCTTCTTAAGAAGTACAGAACTGAAGCGGAAAGGTATGAGGACCTTTACAGATTTGCAGCCACTAAATTGTGGTACAACACAGAGATAAGGGACCTTCTGAATGATATTTTCAGGGAGAAGGGTTATCTTTTCCTTGGAAAGATACTGGCGAGGAATCTGTTTGACGAGGGAGATTCTGATGGAGCAATCAGAATTGTGAGAAATCTTGCAAAAAACTATCCACAGAACATGGAAATACGGAGATTACTTATCGATTCTTATGTAAAGGCGGGATTGAGAGACGAGGGCATTTCACTCATACTGGATTCGCTTGCCCACTTCCCGGAGAATTCAGATAAAATGCCCATAATAAAGACCCTGTTCCAGCTTTACTTTCAGGACAGAGACTACAGGTCTATTGTAAAATTCTATGAAAAGAACCCGGAATACGTGGATGGGGATCTTTTGCAGTACATAGTCAGAAGTTATATTGAACTTGAAGATTTTGACACCGCTGAAAGAATAATAAGCAAGCATGAAGGAACCACCATTTCTGGAGAAATTCATGGCCAGCTGATGGAGGACCTGAATTTCAAGAAGCAGTTTGTTGAGACCATGTTCTATGTTTCAAAACTGTTCAAGAGCGAATACAAAGAAGGAAGGACATTCGACAAGAAGGAAGCATTTTACAAGGCCGGAATACCTGTTGAGAAACTTCCTGAAGTTTTCACATTCCTTGAGAGCAGGGATTTTTACTTTGACATAAATCCGGAGAAATATGAGGTATACTCAAGGGATGTCATACAGAAAGCATGCAAATCAGTTCATCTGGAATCCATAAGGCAGATGACAATGAATGTTATTTTCAACAATCTTGACAAAAAGGATCCGGTGCTTGCCAGAAACATTTACCTCTACATAAAGGAACAGCTGGAAACACCGCGCAGGGCAAGATACAAAGACACAAGATACCTCAAGCTCCTGAAGACGGCTCTCAAGGAGGGGATGAAGCCGGAACCCCTGCACATTGCCTATGGTCTCAAGGTAGGAATTGGTGAGGCACTGGAAGTACTGGCAATACTGAACCACATGGACACACTGGAAAGCAATGGTGTATGAGATGTACAGATCATACTTTTACAGCAATAGAAAGGAGAGCGAAGATATCACAATAGCAGTCCTTGGCCTGACGGTTGCCTATGCAATACTGATACTTGGTGGATATGGGTTTCATGTGAGTCTCCCTCTTGCACTAATCATTCTCGGTGAAAGCTTTATCGCTGTGTTCACTGCGTTCTTTCTGCATGAATTTGCACACAGGCAGGTAGGAAGGAGACTTGGATACCATACAAGATTCCAGCTATGGCCCTTCGGTGTGCTTCTCGCATTTGTGACAGCATTCATCGGAGTTCTTTTCGGTGCAATGGGTGCAGTGAATATTTACAATGCCAGAGACCACCGTTCAATGGGAATGATAGCTGCGGCTGGGCCTGCAACCAACCTGGGCATTGGATTTATATTTCTCATATCAGGACTGGTCCTCTCAGGTATTCCCCTGGCTTCCGAAATTGCCATGAGTGTGTCAGGTCTGAACTTCTATCTGGGAACATTCAACATGATACCCTTTGGACCACTTGATGGACACAAGGTCCTTGCCTGGGATTTCAGGTATTTTGCTTTTCTTTTTGCTGCTCTCCTGATTATGACAGTGATATCATTCTCAGTTTTTGGCTTCCTGTGAGGACAGGTCTGAACGCTTCAGAAAAAATATTGAGTTTTCCCCTACCTCCACTCTCTGTTTTACAGCGAATTTTCCTGTTTCGTCCTTAAAATTAACCTCAAGACTCTTTGATGTTGAGACATCAGCCCATAGATCCGGGCCTGGAGGCAGAATAATGCCTATGTACAAAGGATTCTCCGAAGCAATGAACCATCTGCCGCTTACAAGTTCCCCTGACCTTCCCTTTTCAGTCTTTATGGAAATCCCTGAAGTTATATCCATGAATCGCAAACGCTTCTTTATAGATTTATTTTTCATCCAATTACATTAGGAAAAAAGATGAGCTGGAATTTTATATACATTAAAATATAGGAAATCAATTTGACGTTGTGTTAAACGCTGGAGATGTTGCACCGGATTTTGAAGGAACTGACGATAATGGAAACAAAGTTACGCTTTATGGTCTGATAAAAGACAGACCTGTAATTCTGTACTTCTACCCGAAAGATGAAACTCCAGGCTGCACAACAGAGGCCTGTACTTTCAGGGATAACTGGGATGAGTTTGCATCACGGGGTGTGCAGGTAATCGGTGTTAGCTCTGATTCCGTTGAATCACACCGGAAGTTCAAAGAGCACAGGAAGCTACCTTTCACACTTATTTCGGACGAGGGATCGAGGATAAGAAAACTCTACCAGGCCACGGGATTCCTGATACCCCCAAGAATCTCATATGTCATTAGCCCGGAAAGGAAGATATTGGCTTCATACAACTCTCAGATGAATCCGAAGGAACATGTCAATAAAGCGATTGAGAACATAAAGAATCTTGAAAAAATTGAGAAAAATTAAATCTTCCTTTTAAGAATTGCGCCTACAATTATAACAATTATTCCTGCTAATGCCAGGACACCTCCTGAAATAAGGAGGAGGCCGTAGGACACGACATTGCCTGAGGAAGGTATGACCTCATAAAGAATTGCAGGATCCTTCGCTCCGAAATAGACTACTGAATATGGACCGGTCAGGTTGAAGTATTCCTTATCTGTCCTCCCTGCAATTGAAAGATTGGCTGAAGGCTTTATTGCAAGGCTTTGAACATTTGTCTGGTTGATATCGCTTAGATCCGAGGTCTTAACAAGGTAGAAATCAGATCCATTTCCTATTACAGATATTGTGGAATCATTTGTTACATTGAGGGAGTTTGAAATCCATTCATTTCCAGATGGGTTGGTGAAAGAAGATGCTGTTATGGTTCCCTGATACACTTCGTGATAAGATATGATGGCCATGCCAGCACCGATTATGAGAAGAATCAGGCCAGTTAGCATTATCTGCTTTCTCATTCCTGAGAGCATGATAAAGCCACTACATTAATATTTTATCAGGGAAAATTGATGCCCGGCCTTTCACTATTAGACTTACGGAGTTTATTAAATTGAGAATATGAGGATAGAAAAAATTACACCAGAAAGGGAGGCAAGCATATTCACTGTCCCTTTTCCAATGTAGCCCCTGTTTTCAAACAGTGCCCCCAGAATGCTGTCTACCTGGCAACCAAAGAAACCCGCAAGGAAAACGATAAGAGAATAAAACCAGTCCATTGTGCCTCCTCTGAGGATGCCGAATGAGACCGCAACAATCAGAGCACCCAGTATTGCTGACATCTCACCGTATGGAGATACGCCGCCATTTATTCCTGGAGTTGTACGCTTTAGAGTGGTGATCATAAAAACCCTCCTGTCGACCACACCAAGTTCAGAGGCGAATGTATCTGAGGCGATAACGGATATTGACGCCGCAAATAAAGTGAAATAATGAAAAGAGGGAAACCTTGTGACTATGCTTGTGAAATTGGCAGAGGATATGAATATAGCAATAATTCCAGCATATACAACATTGGAAATTTTCCTTTCACCGGCCACCCCCTCTTGCAGTTTACGGCTCTTCTTCAACTGGAAATAGGCCTTGGTAGCAAAGTGGGAGGATACAGCGAAGACTATTAACAGTATAAGCCACTGGATCGATCCCAGAAATGCAACGATGAACCCCAGTATAAGGGCAGCCACACTTCCCTTGAAATCGAAAAGGTTAAGGACCCTGGACAGCACAAACAATGCTATCAGAATCCCGATTATTATGCCGGCATTAAGCAAGTTCAAATCTTTTTACCAGCCCCTTTGCTGAAGTTTCATGTTGTCGGGTATCTCATCTATATCGATACCAGCCATTCCCTCAATATTTGATGATACTTCCCCAATAAGCTTGTAGTCTTCGTAATTTTCCACTGCCTCTACCACAGCCGACGCCATTCTGGCAGGGTCCTTCGACTTGAAAATTCCACTGCCAACAAATACACCATCCATTCCCATCTTCATCATCAAAGCACCATCAGAGGGAGTTGCAACACCTCCTGCAGCAAAATTGACTACAGGAAGTCTTTTCATTCTTTTTATGTCCTTCAGTACTTTCAGTATCTCACTTTCCAGCTTTTCACCTGACATTCCATAATAGAGACTGAAGTGACCGAGAGAATCCTCACTTCCAAGAAGATCTGAAGCCACGGACTTTCTGAGGACAAAATAGGAACGTGAGATATTTGAAGCAGCCCTCTTGAGTTCATCATTTCCCATCTCTGAAAGAACAGCAATACCTTCATTGACCATCCTGATGTGCCTCATAGCTTCTATGATGTTGCCTGTGCCAGCTTCTCCCTTTGTTCTGATCATGGCTGCTCCCTCAAATATCCTTCTAACCGCCTCGGGGAGAGTTCTTGCACCACACACAACTGGAACCTTTAATTCTCTCTTGTAGAGATGAAAGAAAGGGTCTGCAGGTGTGAGCACTTCACTTTCATCCAGCATGTCAACGCCAAGTTCCTGAAGTACATAACCCTCCGAAAGATGGCCTATTCTTACTTTGGCCATAACAGGGATTGAGACTGCCTCCATGATTTCTCTTATCTTCATTGGATCAGCCATTCTGGCTACTCCACCTGATGCACGGATGTCGGCCGGAACCCTTTCAAGTGCCATAACTGAGACAGCGCCTGCTTTTTCAGCTATTCTTGCCTGCTCGGCGGTTGTTACATCCATTATAACGCCGCCTTTTGTCATCTTTGCAAATCCCCTTTTCAGGAGCTCGTCTCCAAATTTTAAACCGGACAAATCAACTGGCATTCTTATCGTGTATAGAATTCCATATGATTATATATACGTTTATCACAAACAGATCCAGAAGTACTAATTATCTCCCACTGAGTCATATACAGACATGGTAAGTGCAATTTTTTAATCTCTGATCATTAACCTGTTCGAAACCCTCGTGCACTCCTATTTCTAAATATCCGAATTCCCTTAATCAACATTTCACCATAACTCCCTATGAGACACAAAACGAAAATGTTCGACAGATAAACCCAAATATTCGTTCACACTAAATTGAAAAAGTAAAATGTTGAAATATTAGTCTTAAAAAATCAGGACCTGTACAGCTCCAGATATCCAATGAAACCTGTAGCTCCCTTATAGAGATCGATTTTTATAAAACGCTCCTGACCCTTCTTCATCAACGATACTGCAGTATAGTTAAGATTCAGGTTAAAAGATATCTGGCCTTTAGATGATTTGGCTTTTTCTGAGATTGTGCTGGTGAATGGCGTTATGAAACTGTAAGTACTGTTGGAGTAGGCTTCGGCGCTGGCATTGGAAGAAGCGTTAGCCTGAATGTCTGAAAGGTTAGAAGCGTATGCCTTGCTGAGATTGTATGCGGGAGTGCCGTTGTATGTTTTATTGTAAGTAGAATTGAAATTTTGACTGTATTTATGGAATAAAGCCGCATAACTTGCATTGTAGAATATGTCGTAACGGGACTGATTCAGTATGCTTGGAGAAACTACTGTGTAATTCACGACACCACCTGGAGAAGTTGTTGTGAAATTAACAGTAACATTTATGTCCAGAGTCGAAGGTGACACAGAAACATTCAGAATTGAACTTGTAGCATTATAGTCACTTGCAGTAGTGACGTTGGACCCTATTGATGTTATAGATACTGCGGAAGATGCACTTTTTATAATATGGCTTGTACCAAAAGCTCCCCCTATGACTATTATTACAACAATAAGAAACCCGATCCATCCTTTCAAATTACTATCCGCCATTTATTCACCTTCTGCGATACCTTCTGATTCTATATTGTGATTTATGCAATTCCCAATCGCGAAACTCTTCAAAAATCTTACATGTTCAAAATTTAAAGCATTACCAAGTTCTGGTAAAATCAGATTTCTCCTGTAAGACAGGTGCATGAATGATCTCTTCATTATGAAATCTTGCGCATCTCCAAGAAGATTTGCTCTGGGGAAGATTCTGTCCACATTGCTGTTTTCCTTTACTCTTTCAATGCAAAGGTTAACAAATCTCTTACCAGTGCATGATGAGCCAAGTATGGGCAGGTAATCATTATGGAAACCTGCTTTATTTTCATCTGTGCTTATTATGTAGTCAGAAATAAGTGCCAGTTCATAACCAAAGTCCTT
>JAMCPQ010000022.1 GCA_023379825.1 Thermoplasmatota archaeon
TATTCAGCAATCCGTACTTATGAATGCAAAATCAATAAAATACAGGTTGACTGAACCGTCCCATAAGCACTTCGGCTTCAATATCAAGAAATAATGACATGATTATCCAGTTTACTTTGAAAATGTCATATGGCCCGGTAGCTCAAAGGCACTGTAAAGACTGGTTTCAGTCAGTTTCGGTTATGACTATGCCTATATCGCCTTTATAACCTTCTACTGCCAAGGTCGTGGTTATGTTGAATGTAATGGTCAAGAAGCTGTTGCCTTCAATATAATGGGGAAGTTGGGGACTGATGCCGGATATTGAAAATTCGGCGGTAGATACAGAAATATCCTTAACCAGCAGGGGTGTAAAGCTACCGCTGTTGAATATGGTTGTCTCAAAGCTGTGCGGCATACCGGCTATCCCATTGTACCCTTCCTCGGAAAAATTAGAAATGTTGTACCCGTCGATTACCTCAAAACTAACCAGTATTATCTCGTAAGACCTGTTCCCCTGCTGGCCAGTAGTGTCCAGATAGTCAACTATCACAACCGAAAAGAGAACCACCATTACTGCAATCAAAAGGGCCTCTATGACCAGCCATCTGACCATAACTACCTCCAGTAGTGGTTCAGGCACAATTATACCACTGAACCTGCTATATAAAATATATGCGCTTCATATACTTAAATCAATCTGGGAGAGTCTGATTGATAACAGATCCTGGGGGGTCTGGAGGCTGGGCCCCATATCCAATAACACAACGCGACCTGTATTCGGAGATCAAAACCCCAGACCTTTCCTGCTCAGCTTTAACGCCAGGAAGAGTGCCATTGCATTCATGGCAAATGTCATTAAATAGAAGGAAGCCTGGGAGGAAAAAGTTTCAAATGGGATTCGCAACTGGACAATGGAGGATGCAATGGCCGGAATTCCCGCCAGAACAGAGGAGAGTATGAAAAGTGCTATGAGTTCGTAAGAACCTCCAAAAGTGTAGAAATTAACGGTATCTGCTCCCTTAGGGATCTTTTTCAGGAGCCTCCTGAGGCTGAACAGAGTGGAATAAGAATAGGCTATTACAAGATTAACCGGGAAAAGTAAAAAAATAACGGGGTTCCCATGTATTTTCAGGAAAAATATCACTGATACAGGCACAACTATAAAGGTAAACAACAGGATTCCCACAAACCCTTTCGAATACATCAGGTCAATATTTCTTACTGGTAGTGTCTGAAGGATCCTGATCCCGTCGCCTTCTGACATCAGAAGAGTTATGGAATAAAATGCAGATGCCAGAACAACTATGGTTATCATGGAGTAGTATATAGAGACAGAATTGAAGGAGAGGTCAGGCGAAAAAAAGAAGAGTGAGATCAATGTGGGCAGGACCAGGAAAGCTGGTATCAAAACCATCAGCAGATTCTGCGGATTCCTCACCATGGTTTTCAGGTCTTTCCATATTAAGGATCCATAGAAACTGTAACCAGTTTTGCCATTTTTTCTGGAAGGTGAAAACGACTGTGCCTGTTCCATCTCAATCCTGATTATTTTCCTGATCGTCCTCTTATTTATGAACCTGAAAGAAAAGGTGGCCACCAGAACATAAAGGAGTGTTATGGCAATTCCAAAATACATAAAGGAAAGGGACTCCCCAAGGGAGAACACAATGTATGGTATTCCTAGAAGGGGCACTGCCATATACAGCGGGAAACTTGCTATAACTGGAAGAATAGGTATTTCCTGAGGTATCTGCATTGCAACCTCGAACAGTGCAAAAACCAGGATGAAAAGAGAAACCCTGACAATATTGGCAATCACGCCATTCTTCAAATGTCTTTTCTCTTTATTTTTACCGTTAAGCGCAAACACCATGGCACTTCCTGCTGAATAGCCAAGGACCAGCATTATGAATGCCCAGGTAATGCCATAGAAGACAGAATAGATATTGCCTGTATACCATATATATGCAGTTAGTGGGGGTATTATGACAAACAGGCTTGGTGAACCTGTGAAGATAAACCATGACAAAGGCAAAACTGAATTTTCCATGTCAGTGGGAAGTAGTTTCAGGGGTTCCATAAGTTTGTATGAAATCACCACATTGGCATGCATCAGGAAACTGTAAAGGCTTATAAGAAATATGTAAGAATAAAGGACCAGTGAAAGGGTCTGGATATGTGCCAGATGATAAGGGAGCCGAACCTGGGTGACAGTGAGAAGGGCAGAGAATGCTATCATTGCAGCAACTGAAACGTTGTATCCGAAAAAGATCTGCCGGTCTATATACCTTTTGCCTTCAGTTGCAGATCCGCCTGTCCTGCGAATAAATCTTGGAAGGTTCTTGATGGCAATGAAACGCTCTTCAATAACCAGTCTCCTGCTCAACTCCAGTATTCTGACCTTCATTGCAGGATTGTCTCCTTCAGGGAATTTACAACCATATTCAGGTCGTTGCTGTTTGTAGCTTCCAGGAAGATATCCTCAAGCTTTCGGCCTCCCGACCTGGACTTAAGATCTCCCGGAGTTCCGGAGTCCACAATGTTTCCCCTGTAAATAATCGCAAGCCTGCTGCATAGGCTCTCCGCAACCTCCAGAATGTGGGTTGAAAATATAATCGTGCGTCCCCTGGAAGCGTACTCAGAGAGCAAATCCTTTAGTATTCTTGCAGACCTGGGGTCAAGGCCGTTCATTGCTTCGTCCATTATTATAAGAGGGGGGTCATGCAGCAGAGAAGATATTATTGCCACTTTCTGTTTTGTCCCGAAAGAAAGCGAACCTACGAAGGTGTCCATCTTATCCTCTATTTCGAAAGCTCTTGCAAATCTGTCCTTCTTTTTCTCAATAGATTCATGGTCTATCCTCCTGATCCCGCCAATAAAGTCAAGGTACTCCGATGCAGTAAGGGACTCGTACAGAACAGGGGTTTCAGGTACATACCCAATTATCTTCCTGATCTGCATTGAATCTCTTAAGACATTCAGTCCGGAGACTTCCACATTACCGGAGGTGTAATCAAGGACAGAACACAATATTTTCAGGAGAGTGGTTTTTCCGGACCCGTTGGGGCCTAGGAGGCCAAACATCTCCCCAGGGTTGATCTTCAGATCAACCCCATCAAGAGCTCTTGTCTGCCCATAATTCTTGAAAAGATTCTCTACCAGAATCGATGGACGATCCATGTGATAACTTAACAAGCTTTGGTTAATAAACATATTTAACCATAAAAAAGTAATAAAATAATGCACTATGAGGATGGATCCTAAGAAGATTGAATCCAGCTTTGAGTATCCTAATCATTTTTGCATTGGTTTTTATGGCGGCTTAAGTAAAGGTTATTTAGTCGTGACTCTGTGGAAAAATTTTCCAGGATGTTGGATGCCACGTTTTTGAAAAAGGAAGAAAATTAGTCCTATGGAAATGAAAAAGATGAACCAAAAAAGCATGTCCAGAAGGAAATATGACAACTGGAAGAGATTGTACAGGTGTGTTTGAAGGAGTAATGCAATCCTCAATTCAGAAAATTGGAATGGGACACCTTTAGAAAATAGGAGAACAGAAAAACCATCCATGACTATAACAATACCAACGCTGGCCATAGTTGCGAGAAAAGAAATTGGAATGTACATGGGTGCCAGTTTCAACAGCTTACCATTTCTTCCTGTTATGGCTGCAGAGTAGATACCTAAAATAACTATCAGCCAGAAAGCAAAAGCATATATCGGGGTTAAGAGAAACCCATACGAATTGTAAACCCCTGAGCTATAGAAAAGCAACTGTAATCTGCCTGACGAAAATGAACCGACGAGAACTGAACCAAGGAAGACATAGATTAACATAACAAGTAATGCTGCTATGGTAGAGTTGACAATCCACCGGTATCTCCTGTATGTTACTTTGTCTACCAATTAAATCACCTATTCGGGAAAACTGAAATAAACTTCCAGTCTTTCTTTATGATCTTTTGTACCATGCCTATTCAGCATATAGTCTTTTTTAATTCACCCTTTTTGGGCAAAATGACCAGGTTTCGGTTCTGATCAACGTGGCATAATTCAATCAAGTTACCTAAAACGCAATGTGATGTCAAACTAAATTCCGTATGCCGGGATCGGGGGTTGAACCCGAGGCCTCCGGATTTCTCAGCTTTAAAAAAACTTATGAGTCCGGCGCTCTACCAACTGAGCCACCCCGGCCCTGAAAATATTAAACCTGTTCAGGTGTCTGGTTTTCTTCCTGAACGCTTGTCATGGTTCTGTTTTCACCGGATGTAAAAAACTCCGATTTTCTCACTTCAAGTTTCTTTATCGGATAAACATCCTTTGTGGCAGCCACTATATCGTTGTATATATCGTCGCCTATGACGTATTTGGCGGTGTCAGCAGGAGATGTGTTCTCAAGCCTGTTCTTGAGGAACTCGCTGATTGTGTTTCTTATTTCAAGCCTTTTCGTGTTTGTAAGTTTCCCGTCAGTCACTACAACAATTTTTACCGCAGCTTCAAAACCATCCTGGAGCTTGAAAGTTTTTATGATATCTATTCTCTCTTTTCTTCTTCTTACCATTCGTTTGATATAATCATCACTAATAGAATGACCTATAAAGGTTGTGCTGCATTTACTTCCCTGGCAGGAATCCACCCTGAAGATAACTTTTGCATTTGACTTCTTGAAATTACCTGTTAAATCAGCAATAGATACTTCAATATGCCTGCCAACCATGGAAGTTTCATCCGAGCTGGGGCTCACCGTAAGCTCCTTGCCTCCCATATAGTCCGGTGACATTATGGTGTACCATGATTTTTCCTTCCACTTATCCCTGCCTTTCCTCTGACCTTTTTCTCTTGCCATTAAATCCCTCTAAATCTTGAATTATACGTGGTACCCTCGTAATAGAAAAGCAAAGTTAAACCTTTCGATTAAATTTAATGCCAAAAATTAAACATTTCAGGGTATGAATCTCTTCAGACAGGAATGTTACCTTTTCAGGGCTGCGGTCATGCAGTGCGCACCCCCGTAACCACCGGTGAGCTCGTTCAGGTTGACCACGATACTTTCAATTCCTGTCTCCCTGACCCGCTTGCTGAAAGGAAAGAGGTCTTTCTCATTAACAGAAGCCAGTTCCTGTTTTATTGCATTCTGGAGATTTTCAGGGAACACTCCTATATTAAGGAGTTTTTTCAGGACAACGGGTGCGTTTACAGCCACTATTGTCCCGTTCCTCAGTGTGAGAAAATTTGATGAATAACTCATCTGTTCAGCTATGCTGAGATCCACGAAATTGAAGCTTTTCTCCATGAGGTATTCATAAAGGGTGCTTTCCCTTTCTTTAATATATTCATTTCCAGTCCTTCCAAAGATTGTGACCCTGGCTTTTTTGCATAGTTCCACCGAGGTAACTGCGACTCCATCAGCTGCTATATTGAAAAAAGTGTCAAGATGCATGTTCACCATTGGATCACGATCTTCCTCCATGAAATCGTATACTGGGTTTTCCACCACGCAAACTTCATCAAAATCCATAAGTCCAGATCTCATTGCCTGCATTGCACCCTCCATATTAGTCCTTGTTCCTACGCCTATGAGGCAGAACCTTCCGGCTGGAATAAAATCCCCGCCTTCAAACAGGCCATCACCGGAAATCCTTACAAGATTATCCTGGCCAAGAGCTTTCCTGAAAATAAATTCAGTAAGTTCCGGTTCCTTCATCCTCTGCCTTCGCTTCATGTTCCCAACTATCACTCCACCAGATGATACCGCCTGCTGGTCCCTCATAAAGTAGAGGTTTGCAAGCGGTATATTGGAATAGACTGTAGGATATTCCACGGAATTTCCGTTCTCCTTCTTGAGATCAATGGACGGTTCAAGTGTAAGTGTGTAAAATAGTGTCGAGGAATCGAATAAAGAGACATTTTTCTTAAGCTGTTCTTTTGCAGCCGAACTGGAATCCACAGATCCATAGAAGGAAACAGTGTTGACAATCTTGTCCTCCAGTGCCTTTCGGAAAGCCCTGTTTTCATCGGCCTTGGAAACAACCTCGTCCTTAAGGATTCTTACCTTGACGCCGTTCTGTTCCAGGGTTTCCTGCAAACTTATGTGTTCCTTTATGGCGACGGATGTCCTGAAGGGCCTTTCAAACAGGAAGGGTCTCGGTGAAAGCATGGCATAGTCTATTTCAATTCCGGGCCTGTGCATCATAACTTCCTTAAGTGGATCCCATTCTGATCTGATCTTCATAAAATCATTCCAGCATATGCTGGAATTTCATATATCTTGGCTTTTTACTGTGGCACAATGATGTTGTTATCGATCTGTATGAGGTCCAGCTCCTTTTCCCCGGTCTCCAGTTTCACGGTATGGGTCTTGAAAGTCACTGAATCCATAATTTCACTTTCTCCATGACCGCTTGAAAGCACAATGAATTTTTTAAGGTTGCCAGACGGGTCCAGGATCTTCCAGTTCTCATCGAATACATCGGAACGCTTGAGGACGCTTCTTTTCATGTTCCTCGGATCAAGGACATAGAGGGTTTGCGGATGTATTCCAGTAATGACAAATTTCTGTGACCTGCTCTCGATGATTGAACCCAGTTTAAGGTTGAAAATCCTGATTGAATATGTATAGCGGTATATCTCATTGCCCTCTTTCATACCTGCCAGTGACTTTGAGACCTTGAGGTTGCTGAAATACCGGTCCATGATTATTTTGGACAGCTTCAGGGCATCGCTCCTTTTGCCAAGGAATATATCAACACCCTCTCTCTGGTGCACCACCTTGGATATGAATGATGTGGGGCTGGAACCCTCAGCGGACTCGACAAATTTTGTTGCAAACTGTTCGATCTCACCTATGACGTCGGTGACTTCATGGGAAAAAGTTCTGACCTGGAGAATGGATTCGTAATACGAACCGGATACCCTGTTGCATGTCGGGCAGCTGTTCTTGGTTATCTTGAGCTTAATGACAATATCTTCCTCCCTGAGCAGTGTATCGCCATTGAAGATTTTCAGGTGTGCCTTCACATTTCCATTATCAATGTCCTCGCTGACAGATGATATATCAAGGCGAAATCCCGGATTGTTGAGGACAATTACTTTCTTTATGGCTTTGGCTATCCTTGGGATCAGATCCCCCCTGTACCATGATTTCCCTATCATCACAGAACCGCACTTGGGGCACTGTGTTATATCCATGAATTCTGGAACTGAGAGGCTGATTGTTGAGGCAAGGCAGCTTTTGCACAACCTTCCTTCAGTAGCCTCCTCCTTTCCGCATAATATGCAAAGCATCTTTGAAACACTCAATCCTCTATATTGCCTTTTTCCTTATATCTTTTGACAAGGCCGGCTGATATCAGCTTCTTGCGGATCTCGGTTGTTCCTGCACCTATCTGGCCAAGAATGGCATCCCGGAGAAGTCTTTCGACCTCCCCTTCCCGGGTATAACCTATGCCTCCCAGTATCTGGATCGCCTCCCTGCTGATATATTCAGAACACTCAGCAGCATAGTAGATTGCAGAAGCCGCAGAAAGTGCATCCATCCTGTCGTTCTCAAGGGTCTTCAGGGATTTTGAACAGAGTAACCTGCTGGTCTCCAGCTTTGTGTACATGACAGCCAGTTTTTCCTGAATCATTTCAAAATTTGATATGGGCTGGCCGAACTGCTTCCTGTTTATGGCATAATCAAGAGCAATTTCCAGCGATCTTCTTGAAATTCCGGTAAAGATGTAGGAGAGAATTACCCGTTCCGAGTTAAGTCCACTCAGTATTATGTTTTTTGCATCCCCATACTTGCCAATTATTCTCTCTTCTCCAAGTCTTATCCCGTCGAAAAATATTTCTCCAGTTGGCGACCCCCTCATTCCCATTTTGTCGAACTTCTTTCCCCTGCTGAATCCGTCATCATCCGAAAGCACCACAAAAGCGGTATAGTTCTCACCGGTTCTTGCATAAACTAGAAAGAGATCTGCATAAGGGGCATTTGTGATGAAGGTCTTCGAACCGTTCAGCATGTAATAATCACCCTTCTTCTCTGCGTGGGTCTTCATGGCCAGGGCATCAGAGCCTGAAGATGGTTCAGTCAGGCAGAGGGACCCAAGCCATTCCCCGCTTGCCAGTTTTGGTACGTATTCCTTCCTTATGGCCTCAGAGCCGTTCCTGTAAAGATTGTCAAGGCAGAGATTGCTGTGTGCCCCGAATGAAAGTGCAAGTGAAGGGGAGTAGTAGCCCAGTTCCTCTTCAATTATGGCCTGGCTCTCATATCCCATTCCTGACCCTCCGTACTTTTCCGGAATGGTGGTCCCCAGGAAACCGGCTTTCCCCATTTTCCTGAAAACATCAATGGGAAAATAATCTTCACGGTCCATTCTTGAGGCTATATTTGAAACTTCACGCTTTGCAAATTCCCTGATACTTTCCCTGAATAAATTATATGTTTCAGCATCCTGCATATATTATGATCGCAATGACCCATTATATGTTTTGCCAGTGACTTTATTCAGGCTAAATCAACTTCTGGACTTCTCCGTCACACAGGATAATCCAATTAAGGCCATCATGCATGAATGCCCGGACCAAATTCCGATCTCATGATGTCACGTTTATCGGCTAATATGGGAATAATTCAGATATAATATTCATCAAGACAATATGGGAAAAAATAATTTGGTCTCAGGGTGAACTTATGGAAGAAGAGAAATACAAGAAAAAAGAGAATATTGACCTGAAAAACAGGGAGAAAGACAACAAACAGGAAAATAAAGAAAGCGACAGGGACAACAAGCAGGACAACAAGAACAGAAACCGGGACAACAAAAAATGAGGGGGGATGCAATCCTTCCTTTTTTGAAGAAAATGGCTGAAAACATTTAAAATAATGGTGTTTCTTGGAAAATATTTAAAATACTTATTCCTGGTTATAAAGTTGATCTTCATCTTATGTTTATAAGAGAACC
>JAMCPQ010000023.1 GCA_023379825.1 Thermoplasmatota archaeon
AGCGGGTCCGAGGGGGTTCGAACCCCCGACCTATGGATTAAGAGTCCATCGCTCTACCTGACTAAGCTACGGACCCGGGATGTAGGAATACCCAATACAAATTTATAACTTATTGTCTGGTGGAATTAAAATGTTGTGAACATTTAAATATGCTCTTGGGTTAACGGTACACTTCAACCATACACTATGGGCAATGCTATATGGCAACCCAGTAGATGAATCAATCTTTTGATCTCATCAGACAGTGTAACGGTCAATGGTGAATTCGAATGGCAACGCCACATCACCCCAGACGGGGATCAATGGGATATTACCCTAGGGTAAGAGCAAAGAAACTGCAAGGTGACATAAGGAGCTGGCCCGAGACTGAAGGCAATCCAAAACTTCAGGCCTTCGCAGGCTACAAGGTAGGAATGACTCATGTCGAGGTTGTAGACTATCGTAAATCCAGTGTCACTGCTGGACAGAACATAATGATGCCAGTAACAGTTGTAGAGGTTCCACCTCTTTCTGTTGTAGGAATAAGATATTATGAAGAATCAGAAGAGGGTTTGTTCATCTCAGGGGAGAAATGGACAAAAGAAACAGACAAGAATCTCCAAAGGAGATTGCCTCCTAGGAAGAAAGATCCATCATCTCCGGAAGTAACAAATGTTTCTGATGTAAGGCTTATAGTCCATACAAACCCATCCAAAATTACCGGAGTGCCCTCTAAATCTCCTGAAATTTTTGAGATAAGAATAGGCGGTTCAGATCTTTCAGCAAAGATGAAATATGCTGAGGAAAAACTTGGAAAGGAGATCAGTTTTTCCGACTTCAGTGCTGCCGGTAATTTTGTAGATGTAATAGGAGTGACCAAGGGGAAAGGTTTCCAGGGCCATGTTAAGAGATTTGGTGTTAAGTTACTTCCGAAGAAGAACAGGAAACACAGGAGAATGATAGGTACTCTGGGGCCATGGCATCCTGACTGGGTCAGAAATACTGTACCTCAGGCTGGTCAGGTGGGAACCCACCAGCGCACAGTGCATAATATACGTGTAATAAGGTTTGCAAAGAATGAGAACGAAATGGACGTTAATGTAAAGGGAGGATACCCAGGTTATGGTCTGGTCAGGACAGATTACGTCCTTCTTCATGGATCTATTCCTGGCCCAAACAAGAGGCTTATAAAGCTGAGAGAGCCAGCAAGACAGAAGACTCCTGCAGTCAGCAACCTCAGCGTCTCATATGTTTCCAGGGAATCTAAACAGGGTGATTAAACGTGAAAGTTAATGTATATTCAAAAAGCGGAGAGAAGAAAGGGGAGGTTGACCTTCCACCTGTATTCTCCTTTACGCCCAGAGTTGATCTTGTGAGAAAGGCATTCAATGCAATTTCACTCTCACTTAGGCAACCATATGGTTCTAGCCCCACAGCAGGAATGAGAAGAGTGGGTCACAATGCTGGACCCGGACATGGTACCGCAAGGATCCCCAGAACATCTGGGTCATCAACTGCAGTACTTCTGGCAAACTTTGTCAAGGGTAAAAGTGCACATTCCCCAAGGACCGAGAAAGTCCTCTTTAAAGGAATCAACAGAAAGGAGAGAAAGATGGCAAAGTTCAGTTCTATTGCACTCACATCCAGCAAGGAAGCTGTCAAGGCAAGAGGTCACAGGATTCCTGAAGAAATCACTCTTCCCGTGGTTGTTGAGGATGCCATAGAATCAATAAGGAGGACAAAAGACGCTGTTGAGTTCCTTGAATCCATTGGGCTTTATGATGATGTCCAGAGGGCAAAAGATGGAACAAAGGTCAGAGCAGGACGCGGAAAGATGAGGGGGAGGAGATACAGAACCCCGAAGAGTGTACTGATCGTTGGAAACAATTATGATAATCTCCGGGCTTTTAAATCTCTGCCTGGAGTTGATATTGCAACCTATTCAAGCATGAGCATAAGGAAGCTTGCTCCAGGAGGAGTTGCGGGAAGGCTGACCATTTTCACAGAATCCTCACTGAAACAACTGGATGGTGAGAAGCAGTGACAACAGATCTGATAATTAGACCGATAGCCACAGAAAAGACCATGCTGCAGATGGAAAGAGAGAACAAACTCTCGTTCTATGTTGACAGAAGATCAAGAAGAGATGAGATTAAGAAGGAAGTGGAAGAGAGGTTTGCAGTCAAGGTACTTTCCGTGAACATTGCCATAACAAAAAGGGGAAAAAAGGCAGTTGTAACACTTTCCTCTGAATTCTCTGCAGATGAGATAGGGGGAAGAATAGGAATATTCTGAGGTGAATTAATGGGAAAGCATATTGTAGCACAGAGAAGAGGAAAGGGAGGGCTTGTTTATAGAAGTCCCAGTCACAGGCATCTCGGAGAGATAAAACTTGCTGATGAAGGCTCATACAAGGTTAAGCAGTTGATACATGCACCTGGAAGGAACACTCCAATCATAGTGCTTAACAGAACAGACGGTGAAAGAAGACTTCAACTTGCATTTTCAGGAGCCTATGTTGGTCAGGAGCTTACTTCTGGAGAGGGTGCAGCCCCGGAAATAGGAAACACTCTGGCACTGGGGAGAATTCCTGACGGATCTTACGTTCATAACATTGAGAGTATGCCGGGAGATGGAGGGAAGTTTTGCAGAACCGGAGGAAGCAGTTCACTTGTGGTAAGCCATGGTCTTACTGTATCAGTGAGACTACCCTCTGGAAAGATGAAGCAGTTCAACCCTATGTGCAAAGCAACTATTGGTTTTCTTGCAGGATCAGGAGCAAAGGATATTCCTGTTCTTAAAGCAGGAAAGAAGACTCACTATCTAAGGAGCAAGGCAAGAAGGCCATATTCTGTAAGAGGAGTTGCCATGAATGCCGTAAACCACCCACATGGGGGAGGAAATCACCAGCATGTAGGAAGAGCCAGTACAGTGGGAAGAGGTACTCCGCCTGGAAGGAAGGTTGGAAGACTATCACCTAAGAGGAGGAAATCCTAATGGCGCAGAATAAGCAGGCATCTGTAAAATCAATAAAGAGGAGATCACGAAAGTCCCAGAAGATAGTAATGGGGAGATCCAAGGAGTTCAAATACAAGGGTTACTCCCTAGAGGAACTCCAGAAGATGGATCTCCAGCAGGTAATGAGCATACTCCCATCTAGACCAAGAAGGAGTTTGAAAAGGGAGAAGAATCACGAACAGACCATCGTATACGAGAAACTTCAGGACCCATCTGTGACTGAGTACAAGACTCATGTAAGGGATGTTGTAATTCTTCCAAAATCAGTGGGGAAGGTCATGGAAGTGTATAACGGGAACAGCTACGTGAAGTTTGAAATTCGCCCTGAAATGATAGGGCATTTCCTTGGGGAGTTTGCCCTTACAAGAAAGGCAGTCAAACATTCCGGACCTGGTGTCGGTGCAACAAGATCTTCGAAGTTCATGCCGTTGAAGTGATAACAATGAAAGGATACTCAATTAAGGAATTGCCGGAAAGATCTGCAATCGCGAGGGTTAAGGAGGCAGATGTTTCTATGAAGGACTCAGTTAACATTGCACATTATCTCAGGGGAAAGCCCCTGACAATGGCCAAGGAGATTCTGGAGGGGGTCATCAGGAAAACACATCCTGTTCCATACTTCAGATACCTTGATTCCGTTTCCCACAGAAAGGGAAAGGTTGGACCTGGGCGTTATCCTGTTAGAGCAGCGAAGGCTTTCCAGGATCTGGTCAACAATGTGGAAGCAAATGCAGAATTCAAAAGCCTTGACACGGACAACCTGAAAATTGTTCACATAGCTGCATCCAAAGGCAGAATGGTCAAGAAGTACACACCAAAGGCCTATGGAAGGGCTGGTGCCAACTTCAAGGATCTGATCAACCTTGAAATAGTTGTAAAGGAGGAGTCAGAATGAAAGAGAGAAAATTCATCTCAAACAACATAAACAAACTCCTGGTTACTGAGTATATCAGACGGGAAACGGACACTGCAGGTTTTGGCGGAATGGAGATGAAAAGAACACCATTCGGCACAAACATCACCCTTTCTGTAAACAAGCCGGGCCTTGTAATCGGGAGACATGGTAGCAAGGTTCAGGAGATCACAGAAACACTTGAAAAGAAGTATGGCGTAGAATCTCCACAGATAGAGGTCAAGGAGGTCGACAATCCTGACCTGAATCCTCAGGTTGTTGCAAGGAAGATTGCACTTTCTCTTGAAAAGGGTTGGTCCTATAGAAAGGCGGGAAATACTTCACTTAGGAGAATTATAGATAGTGGGACAAGAGGTGTCATGATCCGAATCGGAGGGAAAATTTCCGGAGAAAGGGCAAGATCACAGAAATTCATGTTCGGTTCAATAAAGTACTCCGGGGAACCAGCCAGAAGTGGAATGGAAGTCGGCTTTTCTGCAGCAAAGCTGAAACTGGGAATAATTGGTGTAAGCGTTAAGATGCTCAGAAATGACTACAGGCTTCCCGATGACATTACTGTAAAACTTCAGAATAATGTTTCAGCAGAAAGTGTACCAATGGAGGAGAATGAGAAAGATGGAACTGAGAGCAAAGAAGCTCAGAGAAATGAGTAAGGCAGAAGTCCAGGATCAGTTGAAGTCCCTTAAGGAGGCACTTCTTAAGGAGCGTGCTTCAGTTGCTATGGGTGGAGCTCCGATTAACCCTGGAAAAATCAAGTCAATAAGAAGGCAGATCGCCAGAATAAACACCGTTCTTCATACGGAGGAAATTAAAAGATGAAGGAGAAGAACTTCACAGGACTGCCCAAGGAGCTTCAGCCTTGGGAAGGTTTTACCCGTGATAATCAGACAGTTAAGGTCAGTGTAGACAAGAGAAGATACGGTAAGAATGTTACAATAATAGAGGGAATTGATCCTAAGCTGGAAGATATCTGGGATATAGCCAAGGAGCTAAAGAAGAAAGTTGCTTCAGGAGGCACTGTGAAGGATAACAGAGTCATAGAAATTCAGGGTGACCACAGAGACAACGTCAAGAAATTCCTTGAACAGATGGGTTTCAAGACAGAGGTGATTTCATGAGAACAGATATTAGGCCATATCTGGAGGAGTATCTGGGATGTGAAATCGAAGTGGTGAACCATTCCAACAAAAACAATGAAGGTAAGTCAGGAATTGTCTTCCAGGAATCAAGAAGGATGTTTACTATAATGGGTGAATCTAAAATGTATATTCCAAAGCATACTGGTAAATTCAGAATAAAACTTGGGTCATCCGCGTTCACAATAGAGGGGGATGCCATTCTTATGAGGCCGGAAGACAGGCTCAAAAATCAGAGGAAAATATTGAAAACACTTAGCAGGGGGTGCACAAACTAATGCCACAGAACATTGGATTAAACGTAAAAGCTCCAGAAGGGGAATGCAATGATAAGAAATGTCCTTTCCATGGTGAAGTCAAGGTGAGGGGACAGATCATTAGCGGAAAGGTTGAGTCAACTTCCATGAAAGGCAGTATAACTGTAGTTCAGGAGAGGAAGAGAAAGGTCAAGAAGTATGAGAGAAAGGAGACACGATTCTCCAGATATCATGCACATCTGCCTTCCTGTCTGAATGTTCAGGCAGGGGATGTTGTCAAGATAGCTGAAACAAGGAAACTTGCAAAATCAATATCTTTCGTAGTCATAGAGAAGGTGAGCCAATGAAGGGAATAGCAGGCAGACAGATCAGGGGGTTGCCACTTGGGGCAACAATGCCCTGTGCAGATAACAGCGGGGCCAAGATAATCAGTCTGATTGATGTCAAAGCTTGGCATGGAGTTGCAAGAAGAATTCCGGCAGCAGGCGTTGGCGACATGTTCATAGCAAGTGTCAAGAAGGGGACACCTGAAATGAGGAGCAAGGTTGTCTATGCAGTTGTCATAAGGCAGAGACGCCCATACAGGCGAGCTGATGGCACAATGGTTCAGTTTGAGGAAAATGCTGCTGTTCTGGTAACACCTGAGGGAGAAGTGAGGGGCTCTGAGATCAAGGGACCTGTGGCCAGAGAGGCTGCAGAGAGATGGCCAAGAATAGCAGCCATCTCATCAACCATAGTGTAGTGAGGGAAAATGTATAGCAAAGTTAGGGTAAATCTAGATTCGGATCTGAGAAAGAAGTTCGGCGTCAGATCTTATCCCGTCACTGTAGGGGACATTGTAAGAGTTAAGAGCGGTAAGAGAAAGGGCGAAGGCGGAAAAGTAATAGCCGTTGACCACAGTTCAGCAATGGTGTCTATTGAGGGAATCTCAGTTGCAAAGGAGGACGGTAAGCAGAAGGAACTGTTCCTAAGACCTGCAGATCTGGTAATTACCAGGCTGGACTTTTCAAGGCACCAGAGATACGATCATCTCAGATCAATTGCAGCAATGAAGAACATTGCACTTTCCGAGGAACCTCCAGAGCAGCCTGTTCCTGAAACAGTCGAGTCTGAGGAACCATCCGTGGTTGGGTCTGAGGAATCTGAGGCAGCTCCCTCAGAGGTAGACTCCACTGATGAAAATGAGGAGGAATTAACTGAGCCGGAAGAAGAGGAAAGTGAAGACGCAAATGAAGATGATTCAGACGAACAGGATGATGATGAAGAGGAGGGAGTAGAGAATGATCAATAAGACGAAGAGACTGGTTGTTTCACGATCGGTGAAGCTGCCGAGAAAGACCCATTTCTGGGGAGTAAGTCCATTACCTGGAAAACATAACTCGACAGACAGTGTTCCCGCACTTACAGTTCTTAGGGATTACCTGAACCTTGGGGACAAGGAGAGAGAAGTCACAAGGATGATCAACAGCGGAGCAGTGAACGTTGACGGAAAGAGGCTTAAGGAAAGGAGACACAGTGTTGGCTTTATGGACTCCCTCTCTGTCCTGCCAATTGACAAGCACTACAGGGTACTATATGACAGAAAAGGAAGGCTTGTTGTTCAGGAACAGACATCTGAGAAAGCACTTGAAAAACCGCTGAAGGTTATGAACAAGGTATCCGTAGGCAATGAGAAATTCATGCTGGTCTTCCATGATGGAACCAACATGCTGACTGACAGAAAGGACATAGCAACCGGTGACGTCATTATATCCGGTCTCCCTAAGAAGAGCATCACACATGTTCTGAAGATGCAGCCTGGTAACAGGGCATTCTTGACTGGGGGAGAGCATGTAGGGACTATCGGAACCATTAAATCGGTGGAGGTCAAGGAGTCTTCAGGGAAGAACCTTGTACATTTTGAGGAGGGATTCTCAACTATTTCTGATTATGCTTTTGTAATTTCAAGCTCGAAATACTCATTCGACATTCAGGGAGGTGTTGGGCATTGAGTAAGCAGAATCAGATGTCTGAGATCACAATAGACAAGGTTGTCGTTAACATAGGCGCTGGGCAGGCTGGAGACAGGTTGAACAAGGCCGCGAAGGTTCTTGAGATGATAACAGACCACAAACCGGTTTTCACAACCTCAAAACGTACAGTGAGGGATTTCAACATAAGGAAAGGCCTTCAGATTGGAGCAAAGGTGACTCTGAGAAAGGAAGATGCGGAGAAGTTCCTCAATAAAGCTCTGGATGCCAGGGAATACAAGATTCAGCATTATTCATTTGACAGCCAGGGAAACGCATATTTTGGAATTGCAGATTACACTGACTTTGAGGGTATGAAATATGATCCTGACATCGGCATATTTGGTTTCGATGTGGCGGTTGTTCTCAAGAGGAAAGGTGGATACAGGCTTTCAAGAAGAAAGGTGGGATCTGCACCAGTATCCAAAAGAATAAGAATCCCAAGGGAAGATGCCATGAAATTCATGGAATCAAAATTCAAGGTAACAGTCCTGAGGTAATTCATATGGCACAGATAAAATTGGAACCTAAAAGAAAATTCGGGCACAAAGAGGGATGCCTCAGGTGCGGAAGGAAAAGAGGCATGGTCAGAAGATACGGAATCAGGCTTTGCAGACAGTGCTTCAGGGAGACTGCTCCCAGCATAGGATTCAAGAAATACAGCTGAGGTGATCTAAAAATGAGACATGATCCATTAAATGACATTATAAATTCGATAAAGAGTGCGTCCAGAACCGGAAGAAAGTTCATTGAGGCTGAGCCTGCTGCATTACTGCTCGGGAGAGTCCTGAAGGTAATGCAGGAGTACAACTACCTGAAGAGCTTCGAAGTTGTGGATGAAAACAGAGGGGGCAAATTCAGGATAGAGCTCAGTGACACCATAAATAACTGTGGTATTATTAAGCCCAGGCTCCCTGTAAAGAGTGCAAGCTTGGGAAAATATGAGGCAAGGTACCTGCCTGCCCAGGATTTCGGAATACTCATACTTACAACGACAAAGGGAGTTATGAGTCACATCGAGGCAAGGAAACAGGGGCTTGGAGGAAAACTTCTGGCTTACGTTTACTGAATGGTGAAGGGAATGATTAACTGGAAAGAGGAATGGAGCTTTGAAGCACCTCAGGGAACCGAGATATCAGAAATCAAGGGCCTTGTAAAGGTGAAGGGAAAGCTGGGGGAAGTTACCAGAAACATGCTGGATAACTATGTCAGGGTTTCTGTGCAGGGCAGGAAAGTCACTATACTCAGCAGCAAGAATAACAAGAGGACAAAAGGAATAGTTGGAACATGGGCATCAGAGATAAGGAACATGTTTCAGGGAGTACAGTCTGGATTTGAATATGAGATGAAGATCGATTACACTCATTTCCCCATGAGGGTTTCCGTGAGAGGGAGCAATGTTGTGATCGAGAACTTCCTGGGAGAGCGATCGGCAAGAACTGCCTCAATCATCGGGAACTCCAAAGTCTCTGTAAAAGGGGACAGGGTATTCATATCCGGAATAGATAAAAGGGAACTTGGCGAAACAGCTGCCAATGTTGAGAGAGCTACAAAGATAAAGGGATTCGACCTGAGAGTATTTCAGGATGGGATTTACCTTCTCTGACGGTGAATATGATGGTACTAAGAAAACCTGTATTGGACAATAACGAAAAACGATTACTGAAAATTAAAAACGAACAGGCCAGAAGAAGGGTTGAATTCAGAAGGCAGGAATGGTTCAGGTACAAGAAGCTTGGAGATTCCTGGAGAAAACCAAGAGGAAAGCACTCCAAGATGAGAGAGCAACAGGCAAGAAGGCCCCCAATAGTGGATGCAGGATATGGTGGGCCTGCTAAGGTGAGAGGGCTGCACCCTTCAGGCTTCAGGGAAGTCATGGTATTCAACCCCGAAGATCTTTCAACCCTCAACCCTGACAGAGAGGCGGCAAGAATAGGTCACTCTGTGGGAGCGAGAAAGAGGGAGCAGATAATATCGCGTGCAGAAGAACTTGGAGTAAGAGTTCTCAATCCGGGTGTTGTAAAATGAAGGTAGTTTCGGCGAAGAAAATCGCAGCAGAGGAATTCAAATCAGGAATTTCAAGAGTCTGGATAGACACAAATAGCATTGAGCAGGTTCTTGAAGCTGCATCCCGTTCAGATATCAGGGAACTGATTGAGAGAAATGTAATTCAGCTGAAGCAGAAGAAAGGAAATTCAAACAGCAGACTGAAGAAAAGGATAACCCAGCTCTCAAAGGAAAGGAGAAGAGGTCCTGGCTCTCTGAAGGGTACAAAGTATGCAAGGTTTCCCCGAAAGGATAGATGGATCAGCACTATCAGAGCTTTGAGAAGTGAATTGAGAACCATGAAGGCTAACAACCAGATTGACGGAAAGACGTTCAGAAAATATTACCTTCAGATCAAGGGCGGGTCATTCAAATCCAGGGCCCAGTTAGCATCGCACCTGAAGGCAAGCGGGGAAATGAGGGGTGAGAAATAATGCAGAGGCTTGTTCAGAGAAGAAGAAAGCTTGGACTCACAAACTATCCTAAGAGACTCAAGCTCCTCAAGTCAGGACTTCCAAGACTGATTGTAAGACCAACAAACAGGGGTATTGTGATTGAACTCGCGGAGTTTGATCCTGTTGGTGACAAGGTGCTTCTAACAGTGACAGAGAAAAATCTGGCAAAGATAGATCCTTTACTTGATGGGAACAGTGTTCCCATATGTTACCTGACAGGTTACCTGGCAGGACTGAGGGCGAAAAAGCTCAAGCTGAAGGAAGCTGTTCTGGACACAGGTCGCTATAACATAATAAAGGGGGGAAGAATAGCGGCTGCGTTGAAAGGATTCACGGACAGCGGAATAAAGGTCCCTCATGACAAATCAATATTCCCGGACAAAAAGAGGCTCGACGGAACTCACCTGAAGAAGAAGCTTCCGGATACGTTACAGAACCTTAAAGCCAAATTGGAGGCGAACTGATGGCAGAAGAAACATGGATACCAAAGACACAGTTAGGTAAGATGGTTGCCTCTGGTGAAATAAAGACAATCTCAGAGGCGCTTAGAGCGAAACTTCCTCTCAAGGAGTACCAGATAGTCGATTATCTTGTTCCCAACCTGAAGGATGAGGTTATCGACATAGAAAGGGCCCAGAGAATGACCGACTCCGGCAGGAGAATGAGTTACTCAGTTACTGCTGTTGTAGGAAATGAGGATGGGTATATTGGCCTTGGAAGGGGAAAGGCGAAGGAAGCAGCACCTGCCATCAGAAAGGCAATAAACAATGCCAAGCTCAACCTCATAGAGGTGAAGAGGGGCTGCGGATCCTGGGAATGCGGGTGTGGACGTGCACATACTCTTCCTTTTCTTGTTACAGGAAAATCAGGTTCAGTGGAAGTGACACTTAAACCTGCGCCTCAGGGTGTGGGGAGGGCAGTCGGAGATATTCCAAAGATTATACTGAGGATGGCTGGAATTGAGGATGCCTGGGGAGTTTCTGCCGGGCACACAAAGACCACAGTAAACTACGCGCTTGCATCCTTTGACTGCATGAAGAGGACGGCCAAGATGAAAATCAATGCGTCACTGAAGATCAGTACGCCTATATATTCGGGGAGTGTAGCAAATGCTAGCAGTAATCAGGATTAGGGGAGAGACAGGAATAAGACCACAGGCCCAGAAGACAACTGAACTTCTCAGACTTCACAAGATTAACCATCTGGTTCTTGTAGAAGACAATGACAGTTTCAGGGCAATGCTTCAAACTGCCAAGGACTACCTCACATGGGGAGAGGTTGACGAACATACTGTAGAAGCCCTTCTGGAGAACAGGGCGCTTCTCAAGGGAAGAAAACCACTTGAGGAAGATAAACTGTCTGAAATCTCAGGATACAAGACATACAAGACACTTGCAAAAGCCCTTGTATCTGGAAAAAAGAAATTCTCAGAGATAGAGGATATTGTTCCAGTTATACGCCTGAACCCTCCGAGAGGAGGTTATGAGGCAATAAGGAAGAATTTCTCGCAGGGCGGATCAGCCGGCTACAGAGGAAAGGAGATCAACAATCTCATTATGAGAATGATCAAACCTGGAGTTGATATGAATGGTAAGGACCAGAACTAAGAAGCTCAGAGGAGGACACTACGGCAGAGGAATGAAGGCCGGACGTGGAAAAGGAAAGAAAGGGGGAAGCGGAATGGCTGGTCTTGGAAAGCACCATTCCGTGTGGCTTTTGAAATACGACCGCGACCACTTCGGTGTGCATGGTTTCACCAGTCATCACCCCTCAAAGCCCGTTGTCCCGATCACACTGGGAGAGCTTTCAAATTTAATGGATTCCCTGACAGAGAGAGGTTTTGCCAAGGAAGTAAATGGAACTCTCAGCATAGACCTTAAAGGAGCCGGATACGACAAGCTTCTGGGTTCCGGGGATTTCAGGGAGAAGTCTGTGATAAAGGTTTCGAAGGTGACCGAAAAAGCATTAAACAAGCTTAATGCTCAGGGTATTACGGTAGAAACTGATGAGGGAGATTCAGCGGCGTAAGGGAGTAGCCATTCCGCTCGTAATTATTTACGGGCTTCTGGTTGCTGCCTTCTGGTACATCAGCCATTATCCAATCCTGCAGGTTGTGGTTGCGGCGGTGCTTCTGGCACCGGTCTTTGTTATTGGTTATCTTGTCTTCAGTTACAACGGTCCGAAAAACAGCAAGCTGTATGGTCTGGAGTATCTCACCTCAAAACTTCCTGCCGTTAAAAAGGCAAAAGGGCACGTCAAATTCAAGTACAAGCTGATGTGGACAGCCCTTGTGGTTATACTCTATTTTGCCCTCACAAACGTTTACGTTTATGGTCTAAATGCGTCACGGACAATTGATGTATTTGCCTCATTCAGGGCCATATTCGCAGGTGCAAGTGGGTCCCTCATGGATCTTGGTATAGGGCCTATCGTCACAGCAAGTATAGTGATGCAGCTTTTTGCAGGAGCCAAGATTTTCAACATAGATCTGCAGAATTCAGAGGACAGGGCTATTTATCAGGGAGTTCAGAAACTACTTGTTATTATAATGATTTTCGTGGAGGCTATTCCTCAGGCTTTTGGGTACATCGTTCCGGATGCAAGTCTGGTATCCAGCCTCAATGCGGTGGCCCCAGGGTTCGGCCATTTTCTGGCTGAATCTATAATTGTGCTGCAGCTGTTCTTCGGGTCATACCTGGTATTCCTTATGGATGAAGTGGTATCTAAATATGGAATCGGTTCAGGTATATCTCTTTTCATTGCTGCAGGAGTATCACAGCAGCTGGTTACAGGAACATTCAGCTGGATTCCTACAACAATCGGTGCACCACTTTCACTTAGCAACCCTCCAGCAGGTGCTCTTCCAAAGATGCTTTTCATAATCACACATTCATCCGGAAGCTCACTTCTTTCAAATGGCGTTCTAAGTGTGCTGTTCCAGCAGCCCAACCCCATGATTGCACTAATAGGCACAATACTTATATTCTTCATAGTTGCATATTTCCAGAGCAGCAAAATTGAGCTTCCCATTGCTCATGAAAGGGTAAGGGGGGCAAGAGGAAGATATCCATTGCAGCTGCTGTATGCATCAAACATACCTGTCATACTTGCTACTGCACTCCTTGCAAACGTATCAATGTGGACACTGCTCTTCTGGAGCTCACCGGTTCTGAGTAAGATTCCAATTCTGGGGCATAATCCCCTTTTAGGCTCTTATCCAACAGCGGCGCAGGTAAGTTCTGTAGCTGGGATATCGTCAACAACACCAATGGGCGGTCTGGCATATTACCTGTACTCCCCTAACGGTTTATCGGACTGGCTCTTTCCAATATTGCAGCCCTCCTCATATCAGAATGTTCTGTTCGGGCATGCCGGTTGGGAGGAAGCCATTCACATACTTGTGTTCCTTGCCTTCATGATCATTGCATCAGTGATATTCGCCAAGTTCTGGATAGAAACCACTAACATGGGTCCTTCAGCTGTTGCAAAGCAGATAATGTCCAGTGGTATGCAGATTCCCGGATTCAGGCGGGACCCAAAGGTCATTGAGAAGGTGCTGAAGAAATATATACCGGCCATAACAGTATTCAGTGGAGCCATCGTCGGTCTTCTGGCGGCAGGGGCCAACCTCATAGGGACGGTGGGGGATACAAGCGGTACCGGCCTGTTACTGGCCGTTGGAATTGTGATCCAGTTCTATGAGGCCATGGGCAAAGAGCAGATGATGGAGATGCACCCTGTCATAAGACAGTTCTTTGCAGGTGCTTAGATGAGGGTGGTCGTCTCCGGTATTCCAGGGGTGGGTAAGTCCACCGTCCTTGAAATGCTCAAAAAGAAGACAGATTACGAGATAATAAATTTCGGTACACTAATGTATGAGATGGCAAGGGACATTGGACTTGTCAGGAGCCGGGATGAACTGAGAAAACTGCCTATTGATACACAGATAAATCTTCAGAAGAAGGCATCGGCCGCAATTGGAAGGATGGAGAATGTTGTCATAGATACTCACATGACAATCAAAACTCCGGACGGATACATGCCTGGATTGCCAGAATGGGTTCTCCGTGAGTTGAAATGCTCTGCCTATTTTGTAATTGAGGCAGATCCTCAGTCCATTCTCAAGAGAAGATCATCCGATGGAACACGTTCAAGGGATTCCGAGATGCTTGATGACATTATTGAACATCAGGCCATTAACAGATCCTTCGTGGCATCCTGTTCTATTTATACTGGGGCAACGGTGTCACTGATAAAGAATGAGGATGGAAAAGCTGAATTAGCAGCACAGAATATAGTACGCAGGTTGATGAAGAATGCCTAACAATCAGCGTACATCCTCAAGGCCGCAAATGTCTCCTGAGCAGGCTCAGGCTCAGAAGTCTCAGCTGACATTCACAATGATATATATGCTGATACTTCTTGTTAACATAACAATCATTTCAAACACAACTCTCAGGAACGATGTGGGTGGAGCTCTTTCTGTGGTACTTATTCCACTCATAGGCTTCAACTACAAGTATCCTCTTCTCACAATTGTCCTGGTTGGTGTCCTTATAGGTCTGGTCACCTCCATACCGAGATATTTCTTCACGGACTGGATCAAGATGGGGCGCCTTCAGCAGAGACAGCAGGCATTCAATAAGGTTTTCAGGGAGGCTTACAGAAATAACGAGAAGGACAAGATACAGAAGCTTCAGAAGATGAGAATGCAGATGAGCACAGAACAGATGCAGCAGAGCATGAACACAACTAAGCCTCTCATGGTTCTATCTTTCTTCACACTCCTGCTATTTGCCTGGGTCTATTACTTCATAGACAAGCTTCACTACAAGATAGTTGCCTATCCATGGAATTTCAACATAAATGTGGTTTCATCACACATTTCAATCGCAGAGTACTGGATGATCACATATGCTTTCACATCCCTGGTCATAGGATATCTGGCAACGATGCTGATCAAATACTTTGACTTCACCTACAAACTGAAGAAACTTGAAAAGAAAGAGATAGCCTTCAATGAGAATTACAATTAGTGGCCCCATTGGAAGCGGGAAATCCACCGTTGGAAAGATCATAGCGAAGAAGCTTGATCTCCCATTTTTTTCCGGGGGAAGCATATTCCGGGAACAGGCAAAGAAGCATGGAATGACAGTGGAGGAGTTTAATACATTCTCAGAAACACACAGGGATATTGATATTGACCTTGACAACATGCAGCTGAACTATCTCAGGGAGCATGGGGATATTGTTTTTGAGTCAAGGCTGGCGGGATGGCTTTGCAGCAGTAATGGCATAGATGCCCTGAAGATATTTCTGGACGCCTCAGAAAACGTCAGATTCACCAGAGTCAGAAACAGGGAAAATCCATCGGACGATGATACTCTCAGAAATCTGATGAGGAGCAGGGAAAGGTCAGAGCACATCAGGTATCAGGAACTTTATGGGCTGGACTATAATGATCATTCCTTCTATGATCTATATATAAACACTGACGATATGCTCGCAGACGAGGTAGCGGAAATTGCCATCAGACATTGCAACAAGATTCAATGATTCATTCATTGTCTTAGACAAACCAAAGGGACCAACAAGCCATCAGGTTGACTACTGGGTCAGAGAGATTACAGGGATACAGAGAGTAGGCCATGTTGGCACACTTGATCCCGGAGTTACAGGGGTTCTGGTGATGGCCACCGGGAAGGCAGTTAAGCTTATAGACATAATACATGAGCAGCCAAAGGAGTACGTCTGTGTCATGCGCCTGTATCATGATGTCAGTGATGAGAGGCTGAACGAGGTTTTTCAGGAATTTACCGGTAAAATATACCAGATTCCCCCAATGCGCTCAGCTGTTGCCAGAACCCTCAGGGAGAGGGAGATCTATGGTATGGAGATAATGGAAAGGTCCGATAAGCTTGTGCTTTTCAGGGTCAGATGTCAGTCAGGTACCTATATCAGGACACTGTGCACAGACATAGGATATGCACTTGGTGTTGGGGCACAGATGGCAGAGCTCAGAAGGACTTCAACCGGCATATTCAACGAGGATGGAGGAATAATCACCCTTCAGGAACTCAAGGATTCCGTGGCCCTTTTGAATGAGGGTAAAGAACCAGGCAAATTGAATGGGATATTTCCTATGGACTATCCCCTTAAAGAACTTCCGAAAATAGTTGTAAAGTCAAGTTCCCTTAAGAACATTTCAATGGGCTCTGATCTCTTTCCTGGGGGGATCAGGGCTGTGCTGGGCAATCCCCACAAAGGAGACAGAGTGGGTGTATACTCTGACAGAAACGATCTTGTTGGAACAGGAATAATGCTTGTTGATTATGACAGCATATCAGATCTTAAGGTAGTTGATTTTGACAGGATAATGATACCTGCGCCTGAGAATCCCGCAAAGCATAACAGAGAGGAACGTCCAGCAAAACCTCCTGAACCCAGACCGCGTAATTCAGGAAAGGGCATGGGAGAAAGGACATTTAAGCAGGGGGAGAGGAAGAGCCCGCAATTCAATCAAAGAGATAGAGTTAGAAATAACGATAAGCCGAAAGTAGACAGGAGGGAGAAATGGAAAAAAAGGCCTCAAAGGAAGAGGTGAAGTGGTATGGCCTCACAAGCAGAGGCCGTAACATGCTTTTCAGGGACCTTGAGACCAGATATATTGAAATATTCAGTTCCCTCAGAGAGGGCAAGGTTCCTGAACTTTCCGAAAAAGCAGGGCCGATTCCTGATCTGAGGCCTCTTCTCATAGAATATGGCAGGATGAGGATAAAGGAGGAATTCACCCACGACCAGTACCTCAGAAGGGTCTATTCCCTGATCCCTGAACTGAACAAATCGATCAACCTCATATTCGAGAAGATGACAGTTCTCACTCCATTTATAGAGGGCTCAAGCAACTCCAATGATCCATGCGGGTTTTTCAGAAGCCTTTCCGGTGCAGACTTTCCGGAATACTCCAGAAAGATTATCTCTGAAATATCTGAAACCGCTGGAAGGCTATGCTCGCTGAAATCCCAGATATCGGATTTCCTCCGTGGGGAAATTGTAGGAATTATGCCAAACACATCATCTCTTGCTGGGGTGGATCTTGCAATTGAGCTTCTGGCAAGGGGAGGGAGCCTTGAGAACCTTTCCAAGATGTCAGGGAGTTCAATACAGGTTCTCGGAGCAGAGAAGGCACTGTTCAAACACATAGTTTCAGGTTCTAAGCCGCCAAAGCATGGAGTGATATTCCGGTTCCCGGGGCTGTCTTCCCTGAAACCCAGAGAGAGGGGAAAAGCTGCAAGAGTTGCAGCGAATCAGATTGCCCTGACACTCAGAGCTGATATGGCAGGAAGTGTTATGGATCTGCAACCTCTTAGGGAGAAGATCGCCAGATCCATGAAAAGAAGATAGGGGTTCAGGTATCCTCAGGTATAAATCTCTCAAGTTCGCTCTGGCCTGCCGCAGTTGGTCCGTGAACATTTATTGGGTATTCACCGGTTACACATGCAAGGCAGAGGTCATGTTTTTCTTTCTGAATGCTTCTGACCAGACCATCTGTTGAAATGTATCCCAGAGAGTCAACCTCAAGTTCCTTTGCTATCTCATCAACTGTCTTTCCGGCAGCTATGAACTGATCTTTTGTTTTCATGTCAACTCCGAAGTAGCATGGGGAGATGATCTGCGGGCAGCCAATTCTCACATGTACCTCAAGGGCACCTGCCTTCCTGAGGAGATCAACTATCCTCTTCATGGTGTTTCCACGCACAATGCTGTCGTCCACCAGTACTATTCTCTTTCCCCTGACTTCCGAGGATATAACATTAAGTTTGAGCTTCAGTGCGCTGTTGCGAAGTTCCTGGGTAGGCATTATAAACGTCCTTTCAGAGAATCTGTTTTTTATGAGGCCCTCACTGTATTCTATACCGGACTCCATTGAAAAACCCAGTGCCTGTGCTCTGCCGGAGTCAGGAACGGCAAATACAACGTCGGCTTCAACAGGATATTCCCTTGCCAGCTCTCTTCCAAGAGCTACCCGGGCACTGTAGACTTCCCTCCCATCTATTATGCTGTCGGGTCTTGCGAAATAAACATATTCAAACATGCAGTGGGCCAGTTTCTTCGAAGGCACTGTCAGTATTGATTTAATATCATCAGGCATGATTTCAATGATTTCACCGGGCTTCACATCCCTGAGAAATTCTGCACCGATAGTATCAAGTGCACAGCTTTCCGAGGCTGCTGCATAACCTCCCTGAAACTTCCCGATACAGAGGGGTCTGAACCCCATTGGATCACGGATTGCAAAGAGGCGGTCATTTATCATAAGTGTGATGGAGTATGCTCCTTTCAGCCTCTCCATGGAAAGTTTCAATCCAGGAATTATACCATGATTTACAATGTTTCTTGAGATCTCCATGAGCATTACTTCTGTGTCAGAACTGCTCCTGAAGGTCATTCCGGACTTGAGAAGCTCAGAACGGAGGCGTTCGGCATTTGTTATCTCGCCATTGTGTGATATGGCTAGATGCCCTACGGAGTTGGAGACTAAAAAAGGACCGGAATTCTCCATGGACTTGGAACCCGCTGTGGAATATCTTGTATGGCCTATCCCCACCTTTCCCTCAAGAGTAATATCATTGAAATTTCCCCTTGAGCTGAAAACCTCGCTCACAAGGCCCATGCCCTTCTTGAGGTGAATGAGTCCGTCAGAATAAGTGGCAATACCAGCGCTTTCCTGCCCCCTATGCTGGAGAGTCTTTAGTGAAGCCAGAATGTATGGAAAACTTTCATCTGTGCCGCATATACCAACTACGGCACAGTGATCATTTGGCTTTTGCCCATCTGTAGGATCTGAGTCTTGCAGCTGGGAATCCACAGTGAGAGCACCTCTTCTGTCTAACATGATAAGTGTGATGTCCACATCTCCTGCATGTGACGTGAACTTTCTTATTATTCATCTTTCCCATTACTGCTGTTCCATTACTCATTGCATATCACCCTTTGATGGAGAGACAAAAATTACATTATCCCCTCTTACCAGGATCCTGTCATAAACACCACTGACATTCCCGCTAATGGTCTCACCGGCATTCCTGAGCACCAGGTTCATGTATATATCATAACCTTCCAGTATACCCGAATATCCCCTGTTTCCCTTTACATCCACCAGGACATTCTTGTCTATCGATCCCCTGAGGACATCCATTGGCTTTGGGGCATTGGTCTGTGGCTTTGGCATTTTGTTTCGGAACTTGATTGGAAGTGAATATATAACACTATTGCGTAATGTCTGTTCTTGATTAAAGGACAGGCAATCCTTATCAATGCCGGTATCTTACAATTTACGGGAGATGCATTACAGATGAAAGTGACAGAAAATATTGAACTCATAGACGGAACAATGGCGAACTGCTATTCCGTGAAGACTGAATCAGGAGAAATACTGATAGATGCCGGAACAAAAGGATCGGCAAAGAAGATAATATCTTTCTACGAGATGAAGGGGTCCAAGCCTGTGGCAGTTCTGGTAACGCACTATCATCCCGATCATGTTGGGGGCCTTAAAGCTGTAAATGATGCTTTCCATCCCCAGATATATGTGCCGGATGCTGAGATTCAGGTCATTAGCGGCCAGGAGAAAATGAAGCCTGCGCCATCGATGCTTAGCAAGATGGTTGCAGGAATGATGAAAAGTTCACCTGTGGAGGGTTTGAAAAAAGCTTCTGAACTGAATATTCCTGGAATATCTGTGGTGGAAACTCCCGGCCATACTCCAGGAAGCACATCATATTACTTTGAGCCAGATTCCGCATTGTTTGTCGGTGATGCTGTTGTAATAAGCAAGGGACAAACGGGTATTAATAAGGCGTTCACTCTGGATATGGTCAAAGCTCAGGAATCCAGGAAAAAGATAGAGAACCACCCGGCATCTTTTCTGCTCTCAGGGCATGGTGAACCCCTGAAGAGGTGATTTTCTGGATCAGGGTCGAGGTAAACTCTACAAATATTTCTGCTGTCTTAATCAGATACCTTCTCCCTGCTCCCGGAGACGATTTGAAGAAACCTTATAAGAAAAGAATCAATGCAGCAAGACAAACCATTCAATGTGATGGTTTCAGATATGCGCTCAAGGTGAATGTATTGAAAATGCCGAAAGTAATTATGAGTTACTGCCCGAAATGCAAGAAGCACACCAAACACGAGGTAGAGAGGGTCAGGAAGAAAAAGGCGAGTGAGTTCAGGGCAGGACAGAGAAGGTTCAGAAGGGCAACATCAGGATTTGGAGGTTTCCCAAGGCCAAAGTATGAAGGCAGGGAAAAGCCGACCAAGAGGATTGCTCTGCGTCTCAGATGTACAACATGCAAGAAGGCTGTTACACCACAGGGAATAAGGGCGAAGAAATTCGAGCTAGTGGAGGCTTAATCATGTCAGAGGAGACTACTAAGAAGTTTGTTAAACCTAAAGGAATAGGAAACCGCTTTGTCAGGATAAAATGTAAGGATTGTGGCAATGTCCAGCCCACCTATACCAGAACCTCATCTGTGGTTGTGTGCAATATCTGCGGAGCAACTCTTTCAAGGCCAACAGGAGGCATAGCTGAAATATCCGCGGAGCTTGTTGGAGAAACAGAATGAAGAAAGGACTTCCTGAGCCAGGTGACCTTGTAGTTGTCACCATAAAAAGCGTGAAGAATTTCGGTGCCAATGCGAAGCTCGAGGAGTACCCAAACTGTGAGGGTTTTGTTCACATAGCTGAAGTTGCCACAGGCTGGGTCAGACACATAAAGGATTATCTCAGGGAGGGGCAGAAGACTGTCTGCAAGGTACTGAGTGTGGATCCTTCAAGAAATTATGCTGAACTTTCACTGAAGAGAGTTAATGAACACCAGAAAAGGGAGAAGGTCTCAGAATGGAAGAATGATCAGAGAGCGGACAAACTTCTTGAGATAGTTGCAAAATCTCTCAAGAAATCTGTTGAAGCCTGCAGAAAGGAATTTGCTGATGACCTGGTGAAGAGATTCGGCACACTTTATGAGGCTTTTGAGGATGCATCGGCAAGTGCTGATGAATGGCTTCCGGATCTTCAGGGAAAGTGGAAGGATGCCTTTGTCAGGGTGGCGAAGGAAAATGTTGTACTCCCGTACCTGAAGATCGGAGGGGTTGTTGAGGCCTATTCTCTTGAAAGTGACGGTGTTGAAAGAATAAGAAACACCTTCAAGGATTCACTGGAGGAAAATGTAAGGATACAGTATGCCGGAGCTCCAAGGTACAATATAGTTGTAACTGAGAAAGATTATAAGTCGGCAGAAGATGTATTGAAAAGAGTCGTACAGAAGATCTCAGAGAATTCCAAAAAGTACAGCGTAGTCACTGAATTTACACGGAAATAGTGGTATAATTGCGTTCGCTGATATACAGGTGCACCAAATGCCGGAATTACACCATGAGTGACAGATGCCCCAAATGTGGTGGGGTGGCTGTATATGCAATACCTCCGAGATTTTCCACGAATGACAGATTCCAGAAATACAGATTAATGGAAAGAGGGGGTAGTGATGGAAAAAATAATAATAAGACAGTATAAGAAGCCCAAGCTAAGCAGTCCTGTTCTTATTGGAGGACTTCCTGGCATTGGGAATGTAGGAAAGATAGCAGCTGATTATCTCATAGACAAATTCAAGATGGAAAAGCTGGCGGACATGTTCTCACAGTATTTTCCACCTCAGGTTTTCATAGATGAGGAAGGAGTTGCAAGGCTGGTCAGAAATAGTATATATTACAAGAAATTCAGGGGAAAGCAGGATCTGCTCGTCCTTGTTGGGGATTTCCAGGGAACCACGCAGGAGGGTCAGTATGAGGTATCATACGCAATCCTCGAAATGCTGAAGCAGTTCGGGCTTTCAGGCGTGTATACCCTTGGGGGCTACAGCACCGGAAAGATCGTTGATGAACCCAGAGTTCTGGGAGCAGTTACAGATCCCGCAATGATTGAAAAACTCAAGGAAAGTGGCGTTGTATTCCCAAAGGGAGAGCCGGGCGGAGGAATAGTTGGCTCAGCAGGTGTGATACTGGGTATGTCAAGCGAGATGTTCTCCATTGGTGGTGCCTGCCTAATGGGTGAAACATCCGGTTATTTCGCCGATCCCAAGGGTGCGAGGGAAGTTGTGAAGGTTCTCAAAAATCTTCTGAATCTGGACATAAACCTTGAAGATCTGGATGAGAGGACAAAGCAGATTGAGCAGATTACCGGGCGCATGCAGGAGGAGGCTCAGACAAGAGCTCAACCTAAAGAGGACCTTGGATATTTCGGATAAATGCCACAAAACAATTTATCCGTATCTGTCTTCTCTTTTTGATGAGTTCCAGAAAAATTGATTCTCCCTCGGAGTTCAGGGAAACATCAATTTCAGAATTCTTTGAGAAGAACAGGCACATACTTGGATTTGACTCACTGCAGAAATCACTTTTCATGGTTATAAAGGAAGCGGTGGACAACTCGCTTGATGCATGCGAGGAGTACCAGATCCTTCCAGACATATATGTTGAGATAAGCAGATCCGGTGATGATATTCTCACAGCCGTAATCGAGGATAATGGACCGGGTATATCACGTAAGGAGGTCCCGAATGTTTTCGGGAGGCTTCTCTACGGTTCTAGATTCGGTACACTGCGTCAATCCCGTGGCCAGCAGGGGATTGGAATAACAGCATCCATCCTCTATGGTCAGATCACAACTGCCCTGCCATCAAAGATCAGGACAAAGATGAGGCAGGACGATGTCGCTTATGATTTCCAGCTTGGCATCAATGTCAAGGAGAACAGAGCAGATATAATCAGTGAGAAGCCGGTTATATGGGAAAAGGAGAGTGGAACACGAATAGAGATACCACTGAAGGGGAAGTACCAGACAGGGAAACAGTCTGTATTTGAGTATCTGAAAGAGTCGGCAATAGTGAATCCCAATGCACAGTTCACGTTTATTGATCCTGAGGGGAAGAAGGTCAGGATAGAACGTGTCGTTGAAAAGGCCTCCGTTCCTGCAAGATCTATAAAACCCCACCCAATGGGCCTTGAACTGGGAGAGCTTTTCCGCATGGCAAGGGCCGTTCCCAACAGAACCCTTGGTGAATTTTTGCTCCAGGATCTCAGCAGGGTAACACCAAGGACCCTGGACGATATGACATCAGCCTTTGGAATAGATTTTTCAATCCCTGTTGAGAATCTGGAGATCCAGTACATGAAAGGTGTCATGGATGCCTTCAGTTCCGTGAAGATACTTCCTCCCCCCACGGATTGCCTTTCCCCACTTGGAAGTGACTTCATCAGGCGTGGGCTCAAGAACATATATGGAGAACTTCAGCCTCTATATTTCGGAAAGCCTGTGCAGAGACCTGTGTCAGTTCATAATGGCAATCCATTTTCAGTTGAGGTGGGGATCGTATATGGCGGGAACCTCCCGGCAGAGGAACAGGTCAGGATTGTAAGGTTTGCAAACAAGGTTCCTCTGCTTTATCAGCCTGGTGCCTGTGCAATAACCAGGGCAATTTCAGAGATGGACTGGAGGACTTACGGATTTGATCAGAGGGGAGGAAAAGGTGTCCCTTTTGGCCCGGCCATAATTCTTGTTCATGTTTTCGGCATAAGGCTGCCATTCACATCTGAGTCAAAGGAGGCAATAGCAGGCATTGACATCATAGTGGATGAGATCATGGCAGCCCTCAAGACAGCAGCCAGAGGAGTGAGGGGTTTCATAAACAAGAGGGAGAAACGTTCAAAGATTTACGAGAAATTCACACTGGTAGAGAAGATAATACCTGAGATAGGTTCAAAGAGTGCATCTCTTCTCGGGCTCCCGCAACCAGATATCTCAATGGTTCTTTCAAGGATCGCTAATGTTATCTTCGTGACCGAGTCATTCCAGAGAAACGAGGATCATTATGATGTGAAAGCTGAGGTGGTGAACTTCACAAGGAAGACAGCAACATTCAAGCTATACGCTGAGCCTCCGGGAGTGTCATCCCCTTCGGAGACCTTGAGCTTTGATGTCAGTGGTCTGGAGCCCTCCAGAAGGATCAGCTTTGAATTCCGGGTGAATGGAACATTCAATCAGTATCCCGGGACGGAATACTATTTCACAGGGATAGACCCAGTGTGGGTTCAGGGTGCAGAGCTGCTGCCCCCAGATTACTTCGAGGAAGAACTTAAGATAGAGGCTGAAACCGATGAATGAGACACCTGCAGAAAAAAAATTCAGGGAAATAATAAGTTCAATCCATTCTTCCATTGCAGGGGGGGACGTTCCGGAAATACAGATGGCATCAAGGAACAAGGATAATATTGTTCTGGACTACCTTTCATCTGTATGGAAGTATGGGGACTCCACTGTGACAAGAAGTGCCAGGAGCCTGGATGGGGCTAAGTACATTCTTAAATTACTCTACATGGTGGAATTTATAGAGAGTATGATACAGACCAACAAATCGTCAACCCTCAGAGAAATGTACTATATATCTGAAGGGTGGAATCTGGCCAAATTCGGAGCTCAGGATGAATCCAACATGATGGCCGAGGATCTGGAGGTTCTTTCATCACTTCTCAGGGAGGACTTCAAGTTAAGGCCAGAGGAGAATGGAGCCAGTATAATGGGTAATATCACCGTGGAGGAAAAGACAAGAAAGGGTGAATTCAAGAAGATAAACTGCAAGGACGATGTAGGGGACAGCGGTTACCCTATCCCTTACAATGTGGAGGAGGAAAAACTCAGAATAAAGGATGTTGATGCGGATTTCATTCTTGCCATAGAGACGGGAGGAATGTTTGACAGGCTTGTGGAGAATGGTTTCGACGAGGAGAGCCGTTCGCTACTGGTGCACCTGAAGGGCCAGCCGGCAAGAAGCACAAGAAGGCTGCTGAAAAGGCTGAATACTGAAAGGAATCTTCCGGTATATGTATTCACTGACGGGGATCCATGGTCATTCAGAATATTCGGCTCCATTGCGTACGGCGCCATAAAGACTGCGCACATATCAGAATACCTTGCAGTTCCGACAGCAGAATTTATAGGTATAACAGCATCAGATATACTGAACTACGATCTTCCAACAGACAAACTGAGCGACAGGGATGTTGCCGCCCTCAACTCTGAACTGAAGGATCCAAGATTCAATTCGGAGTTCTGGGTTCAGGAGATTGAGACCATGCTCAGAATCGGAAAAAAGGCTGAGCAGCAGGCTCTTGCCAAGTATGGGCTGGATTACGTGACAAAAACTTACCTGCCGGAAAAACTATCAGAGATAGACGGATTCAGAGGATGATTGCATGAAGGTTTCATTGATACAATTTCAGTCAGGACCAGATAAAGCGGAGAATCTGGAGAGATCTCTGGGTTTCCTTAAGGATGCACTGAAGGGGAAACCTGATCTTGTGATATTTCCAGAGTATCATATGCATGTCCCGGACTATGCAAATCCGGATAAGACTGCAGCCGAAGCGGAACCTGTTGATGGTCCCTTTGTTCAGCAGCTTTCATCAGTAATGAAAGGTTCAGGAGCTTACCTGCTGACAAACATTGCTGAGAAGAACTCATATGCACTCCGTCCTTTTAACACATCAGTTCTTGTTGACAGTATGGGCATAGTTTGCGGCAAATACAGAAAAACACACCTTTTTGACGCCTACTCCATGAAAGAGAGCAGTATCTTTGAACCAGGGAGGATGCAGGTCAAGCCTTTTGGAATAGGAAAAACAAATATCGGCTCCCTGATCTGTTATGATTTGAGATTCCCTGAACCATCAAGGATTCTGAGGATCACCGGTGCAAGCATCCTTTCCTATCAGGCAGGATGGTTTTCAGGTAAGAGGAAACTGGATACCTGGCGGAACCTCCTAGTTTCAAGGGCCACTGAAAATGGAGCTTTTGTGCTTGCTACTGCCCAGTGCGGTGAGAAGTTCACAGGCCATTCCATGGTCGTGAGTCCATATGGAGATATCATAAAGGAACTGGACAACAGTGAGGGGATACTTACAGTTGAGATCGATATGGATATGGTTCAGAAATATCTTGAAGAGGTTCCGGTTCTTAAGGAGAGGCGTCTGGACCTTTACGACGTGTCCGGTTTCTGAGAGGCAATGAATCGAAGAATCTCCCTTACGGAATGAAAATCCTTTACCCTGAAGTGCGCTTTAGTGTCACCTGTCCCGACCTTGACAGTAATGGCATCAGGATTTACTGAGAAAGCATCCTCATCTGTCAGGTCGTCCCCTATTATGATGGCAGGCCTTTCTTTACGGATGCCCTGTATTGCCATACCTTTGTTAATTCCAGGTATCCTGAGTTCATATATCTTGACTCCGGGATAGAAATCAAGCTTCAGTCTCACTGACTCATCCATCAGAAATTTCTCCAGTCCACGTACATCAGATTCCTTCATCCCCCAGAGAGAAAAGCTAACAGCTCCCCCTTTGTCCTTAATTACAACTCCGGGGAATCTTTTCCTGATTTCGTTTTCCTCCTCCATTATGAGACTGAATGCCGGTCTGTATTGCTCAAACAATGGATTGACTGAAGTTTCTCCGTTCTTGGGTCTAACAACAAGGCCGTGAAGACCTACTATGTTGAAGTCTGTGCCGATGAACCCGGAAATGGATTCAAGTGATCTGCCTGTAACTATCCAGAGGTTATATGCGCTGTCAAGTTTTTTCAGAAGGTCCAGCAGCTCCGTGTCAGCTGTTGCAGCATCTGCATCAGGCTGAATCGGGACAAGTGTACCGTCATAGTCCAGAAATATTATGGGGTTATCATTCAGGAGAGTTGTGAGCGCTTTCTTTACTTCTGAAATCCCGGCCTCCATGCTCATGGATCCTGATGGCTTCGTTCTTTATGCTGTTTAGCCACCATTCAAGATCATATTTCTGAATTGTCCTCTTAAGGGCCCAGAGTCTTCTTGTGATTTCATTGGGTTCCATGAACATTGCCTCATGTATTTTCTGCGCAACCTCATCAGGATCGTTTGGATTGACGAGAATTGCATCCTTCAGATTGAATGCAGCACCAGCGAACTCAGACAGTATGAGAATTCCATTCTGGGAAGCCGCAACAAACTCCTTGCTCACAAGGTTAAGGCCATCTATCAGCGGGGTGATGAGTGCAATATCGGCCTTCCTGTAATAGCTCATAAGGAGCGTGTCTGAAACCTTTCTGTAGATATATACGATGGGCTGCCAGGAGAGATCTGAGTAGAGCCCGTTAACCCTTCCAATTGTCATCTCCAGTTCCCGTTTTAGTTCCTCATACTGTGTTACAGAGGTTCTGCTTGGTGTCACTACCATAACATAGATGAACTTCTCCCTGGACTTGGGGAATTTCTTTATCAGGGTCTCTATGGCCATAACCCTGCTGATAAGGCCCTTTGTGTAATCGAGCCTGTCCACAGAGAATATAAGTTTTCTTCCCTTGAGCGCCTTGGAGGGAAGACCGGCGAAATTGTTGGACGAATAATACTTCACATCTATGCCCAGAGAGAAAACGAATGTTTTGTCCTTCAGGCCCTCATCAGAGCCGAAGAGCATTTTCGCTGATTCGTGAAAATTCCTCTCATAGAGATGTGTATGGAATGTAATCATGTCTGCCTTTGTTACGCTGGACAGAAGTATCTTAGCCTCAGGAAGGATTGAATAAAACTCGCTTGCGACCCATGGAATGTGCCACGTGAATATTATCAGGTTCCGGACACCCTTTTCCCTCAGCATGCCGGGAACTAGCATCAGCTGGTAGTCATGGACCCATATGATGGTATCCTTTGTGAGATGCTCCATGATTTTTTCGGCAAATTTTCTGTTCACGTCCTCATACTTTTTGTAACCGTTCGGGCTAAGCTTCATCTGGTCTCTGAAATAGTGGAAAAGGGGCCATAGTGTGCCGTTTGAATAATCATCATAGAAACCCTTTTTCTCCCTCTGCTCAAGCATTATCCTGGAAATGTGGTAGCCTTCATACTCCTCTTCCAGATAGCGGTTGTCGGCATTCCCGTCTCCCCAGCTAACCCAGGTTCCTCCCTCCTGCATCATCAGCCTCCTGAGGGCTGTAACAACACCGCCTACGTTCTTTTTAAGGCTCTCACGCCCACTTACAATCTCATGGCTGACAGGTGCACGGCTTGTAACCACAAGATATTTCATGAATAATTATATTCTGATGCTATATAACATTTGAGAACATTGAGCCGTCATATCTTTTTACATGTTATATTGGGGGTACCAGCATGGTCTGGTAATAACAATTAAATACATGTGAGAAATAACTGGAGCGTGACGGCTTGAGCATCAAGGTCACACCCGGTCTCATTCCGAACCCGACGGTAAAGCTTGGTGCAGGTCGTATGTGTACTGTCTTCCGCGAGGGGACGGGAAATGCGACTGGCTGTCATTTTTAATTGTTATTTATTATAACTCTGGGAAGGACTAGATTTTCTTAGTATCTGAAGCCGGTATTGCGGGAGGAATTCCAGGGTAATTTCAGATATTATCTTCACTTCTGATGGCAGATCATTTTCCGAGGATCTACCTGCTGAAACATTTCCAATGTAAAGATCACCGTAGAAGAAAAAGGAATCCGGATTCATTATATCCAGCAGATTTTTGAGAGCACTTCTCCTTCCTTTTCCAAGATTGTGGAGAACTAGATTCGAGACAATCATGTCGTAATTTCCAAGAGAATGCAGTGGCTTTGAGAGGTCAGCAGCAATAAATCTGACTCTTTCACTGATTCCTAGTATCTCCATGTTCTTTTCTGCACCTGGCATATTTATCTCTTTAAGGCTTCCATCTTTGAATAGATCAACACCTGTGATCACCGCATTGCGAAAATAAGAAGCCACAACATCACAGAGAAACCCTAGCCCGCAACCCGCATCCAGCACGGAAATATTCTGGCTGCTGCTTAAGCCGGATTGTTTGAAGGCCTTATTGAAAAGATCTCTGACTGAATCTCTCAGGATTTCAGACTGTTTTCTGCTTGAATGGTGATAGATCCCGAAGTCCGGTTCCTGCATGATTGCAGATTCGGGACAGGCTTAAAATGTTGCCTGAAGTTTCTGAATATCACTGGAAACTATCTATGAGCCTTTCCTCTGAGAATAGGAACTCTTCATAACTTTCAACAGTTTCCTCTCTCTTTTCCTTGAGCTGAGCCAGAACCTGGGAGATCTTCTCTGCCACCATTGTCTTCAGCTCCCCGGAAAGCATTGCACCAGTTCTGTAATCCTCTCGTATCCGGCTGACTTTTGCCTGATCTTCCTCAATGAGTCTGTATACATTGAAAGAGAAGTCTACGTCAGGATTCGCTCCGTATTTCCTCTGTTCCTCTGCTGTATCTCTCCCTCCGGAGAATGCATATTTCATTATCTTCTTTCTGACAACCTGGGGACTATCGTCAAGGAAAATTCCGCTGTTTGGATCCGAAGAGGACATCTTCCCTCCACCCTTCAAAGAGGGAAGAAACTTAGACATGATTGAGGATGGTTTCAGGTATCCCAGTTTGGGAAACACATCTCTGGAAACCTTGAAGTGTGGGTCCTGATCTATGGCATGAGGTATGAGGCATCTGACATTTCTACCTAGCAGTGAACTTACCAGAAAGGCCGGAACAGACTGTATGCTTGTGAAGAAATATTTGCCCACATTATCACTGTCCTGAAAACCGAATACAGCTTTTGAAAGTGTTACGTTGATGTGCCTTGAAACCTCAACTGCTCTCCTGTAAAGAGTGGAGCCATTTAGGGAGTCTATGAGAATATGTGTTTTCTGCGGATCAAATCCCAGACTGAGTATGTCAAGGATATTGTTTCGTGTCACTTCTGAAAGTTCCTTCCATTCAAGGTCACGGAAAAGATACTTTTCATCATCGGTTATCTGAATTATGAGGTTTACATCAAATGATTTCTGGAGCCATCTTGTAAACATAAATGGGAGAAGATGCCCCAGATGCATCTTTCCTGATGGCCCCCTTCCTGTGTATAGATAGAAACCATTTCCATTTTCAACGTCATTCAGAACAAGATCCAGATCCCTGTGCGCAAAAAAGACCCCCTGATCAAGAAAGGGGTTCGTTCCTCCGGCCAGCCTCTCAAGCCTATTCCGTAAATCATTATCTATGATCCCTGCACCGAATTCTCTGGCAATTCTTAGATAGTCACCCTCCCCAAGAGATTCAGAAACCTCCCATGGAGTAACTTCCCTGTTGTCGTTCAATGGCATGTAAAGCGCATCTGGATTAAATTCTATTTGGCGTCCTGAGGGGTGGCCTTCATGAAGAGGTCTTTCTCCATGCTTCTGCGAAGTTTAGGCAGGTCTTCAGGTCTGAATATACCGTACTCAGTGATAAATCCGGAAACATACCTGAAAGGTGTGACGTCAAAAGCTGGATTAAGTGCCGTGCTCTGTTCCGGTCCAAGTCTTTTACCTTCAATGTAGAGAACCTCATCAGGAGACCTTTCTTCGATGGGAATATCCTGTCCTCCCGAAAGTGAGAAATCGAAGGTGCTTCCTGGTGCAGCCACATAGAATGGAATTCCATTCTCCTTTGCAAGGACTGCCTTTTCATAGGTGCCGATCTTGTTGGCAAAATCCCCTGAAGCGGTGATTCTGTCTGCACCAACGATCACAAGATCAACCTTTCCCGCCTTCATGTAGTGACCAGCGGCGTTGTCGGCAATGATTGCATGGTCAATTCCTTCCTGTGCAAGTTCCCAGGCAGTCAGGCGTGCTCCCTGCAGTCTGGGTCTCGTTTCATCAACGTAAACAAACAGTTTCTTTCCCGAATCATGAGCAATTCTCATAGGTGCAATAGCAGTACCCCAGTCTACCACAGCCAGAGCTCCAGCATTACAGTGGGTGAGTATTCTGGAATCATTACCGATCAGTTCATTCCCATACTCTCCGATTTTCTTGCACCTGCTGCTGATTTCATTGGAATACCTTCTGGCCGCAGCTTCCAGAAATCCATTCTCCTTCATGAAGTCTATGGCCTTGAACAGATCATATGCTGTCGGTCTGGTTGATCTTATTTTGCGAACAGCCTCGTCCATATCCTCGCCATTTATTTTTGCCATGGCAAGCCCATATGCTGCAGTGACACCAATTGCAGGCGCTCCTCTGACTAGCATATCCTTTATTGAATAAGCTATGTCGTCACTGTTTTTAGCATCAAAAATCTCAATCTTCTCAGGGAGTTTTCTCTGATCGATCAACCTCACGACACCGTTTTCCATCCACACAGCAAAAAGGTGCCTTGTCTCGCCATCTATGTTCATCTTCATAGGGTGTCATATCCCCAATCAATATATTTATTTCATCGCTGGGAGCTCTAAGTATTCAGAAATCTCTTCAGGTTCAGGGGGATTCTGCAGATCAAGAAAAGGTTCCGGCATATAGTTTGACGGCTCCTTCTCACCCAGCAGGAGGCGCCTGAAAAGATAGTTATGAACAGAGGGGATATCATATCTGCTGATGATATCCATAAGCTTGGATAACTTCATAGAGGATGTGTATCCTTCAGATCTCCCCTTTGCGATATTCAGGGTATTCAGGCAGAAATTTGAGCTGGAACATACACCCCCGGTGGCTCCAAGTTTTAAGGAATCCGCAAGTAAAGAATCCTTCCCTTGAAAGACCTCCAGACCCCTTATTCCAAGCAGTTCCCTGAAGTGTTCCAGATTTCCGCTTGAATCCTTTATGCCCTTTATGGTGTCGTACTGCTTCATCATCTTTTCAACCAGTTTTGCGGAAAGCGAATGCCCGGAAAGAGCTGGATTGTTGTACAGATAGAGATCACCTCTGATGGAGCTTGCAATCCTGGAGAAGAAGCGCACTAAGGAAGCTTCGGAATATCTATGATAGAAAGGATTTATGGCAACCATCCTCTGGAAACCAGCCTTTTCCGCCTCCCTGGCAAGTTCCAGAGTTTCTGGAAGGTCTGATCTTGAAATTCCTGCATATTTCTCCATTTTGTCAGGTATTTCATCCGCCACAAGCTTTATGATTTTCCTGTGAAGCCTGAAATCGAGAGCAGCAAAACCTCCTGTTGAACCAAGCACAAAAACTCCATCAAAATCATTATCGGATGCGTATTTCATCAACTTCCTGAACGATTTCAGATCGAAAACTCCATTTCTAAATGGGGTTACGCATGGTATTACAAGCTTGGCCATTGGTGTCGATTATGTTTTGCTGCGTTAATAATAATATTGGTTCAAACAATATGCGTATAACCAGTTCAGGTTCATGAACGATTTACTGGTACTTTCGGGAAACTCCCGGAAGATCAGTCATGCTCTTGTAAACTTTTATTAATGTAGTTACAATAGGAAGGGGCATTAAAAACAATGGGCCCGTAGCTCAGCCAGGTAGAGCATCTGGCTTTTAACCAGGTGGTCGAGGGTTCGAACCCCTCCGGGCCCGCTGAAGGGGGTGCGAAAATGGCCAAACTTAACGTACTGCAGCACGAACTTGTACCGGCACATCATGTTGTTAAAAAAGAGGAAGAGGATAAAGTTTTAAAGGAGTTGGGGATAGCTAAGGACCTGTTGCCCAGAATTAGCAGGAGTGATCCAGCTATAAAAGCCCTAGAAGAGATTCACGGACCCCTTGAGGGGGGGACTATTATTAAGATTAGCAGAAAGAGCCCGACAATGGGTTATTCTGTGTATTACAGGGTTGTCACAAGTGAGGTTTTTAAATGAAGGAATTGGTTGAGTATTTTTTCAAGAATGCAAGTGTTGTCAGTCACCAGATAGATTCTTACAATAATTTTGTTGCCACAATCGGGAACCCCGACAGTGTTATGCAGCAGATTGTGGACGAAACCAAAATCTCTGAGGATGAAGAACCGGGAGTTATGACTCTGGATCCAACAAAGACCGGTGGTAGAGACATCAAGGTATATTTTGGAAGAGTAAGGGAGAAGGGGAAATTCGTCGGAGAACCAACAATATGGGTTGAGCGCCCAGAGATCAAAGAGGCATCCGGCGCTTCAAATCAGATAACTCCAACAGAGGCGAGGCTTCGTGACCTCAATTACATGGCTCCCATCACTCTCAGGGTAAGTGTTGTTGAGGATGGTGTGGATAAGCAGCAGGAAACACTGAAAATCGGTGATATGCCGGTAATGGTAAGGTCAAAGGTATGCACCCTTTATGGAAGCAATCTGGAGCAGTACATAGACAAGAACAATGGCCCGGTAAACGCAAGCAGAAGGGAAAAGCTGCAGTATGTTGGAGAAGACCCGGATGATTCCGGCGGTTATTTCATCATAGGCGGTTCGGAGAGAGTGATCGTTTCACTGGAAGATCTGGCTCCGAATAAGATTCTTGTTGAGTACGAGGAAAAGTACGAGTCAAGAGTGGAGGTTGCAAAGGTATTCTCCCAGAAGGCAGGATTCAGGGCCTTAACATCCATGGAGAAAGGTACGGATGGAATAATAAATGTATCAATACCCAGCGTTGCGGGGCCCATTCCTCTTGTCATTCTGATGAAAGCTCTGGGAATGGAGAAGGAAGTCAGCATACATGATTCCATATCCTCCGCCAGGGCTATGGAACCGATCATTTATGCAAATATAGAGGAATCAAGGAATCCAAAGATATTCCCTCCAAATGGTGTCGTGAACCATGAAGATGCCATACAGTACCTTGAGAAGAGGTTTGCTGCAGGTCAGGCTAAGGAATTCAGAGAAAAGAAGATCTCACAGATGCTTGACAGGTCACTTCTGCCTCACCTGGGTGACAAGCAGGAAGACAGGATCAAGAAAGCGGTATATCTGGGAAGGATGGCCCGATCCTTACTGGAACTTCATCTTGGCATAAGAAAAGAGGATGACAAGGACCATCTTGCAAACAAGAGGGTTAAGGAGGCAGGAGACCTTCTGGATGAACTTTTCAGGAGTGCTTTCCAGGCAGTAATGAAGGATCTTAAGTATCAGTTAGAGAGAACTTACAACAGAAAGAAGGGAATCAGGCTCAAACCTGCAGTCAGGCAGGACCTGCTCACTCAGAAGATCCTCCATGCAATGGCAACGGGAAACTGGATTGGTGGCAGAACTGGTGTATCACAGTTGCTGGACAGGGTTTCAAATGTCAGCACCCTGAGCCACCTGAGAAGAATAATTTCACCCCTTACCAGATCCCAGCCGCACTTTGAGGCGAGAGACCTGCATCCGACGCAGTGGGGCAGAATATGTCCTAACGAAACACCCGAAGGCCAGAACTGTGGACTGGTTAAGAATGCGGCTCTTATTATCAACGTTACTGAAGGAATTGATCCCCAGACGGTTGTGGAAACACTGAAGGGAATGAACCTGATGGAGGTTCTTGGTGAGGAGGCAGAACTGGGCAGGGTTTACCTGAACGGTGATCTGATTGGGTATCATCAGGATCCTGCTGGGTTGACTGAAACTGTCAGGGAGTATAGAAGAAATGGTAAATTGTCACATGAGGTCAACGTGAGATATGATCCGGAGACAAGAGAGGTCATCATTAACTGTGACCGCGGACGGATCAGAAGGCCTCTGATAGTTGTCAAAAATGGAAATACAGTTATGAACAGGGAAACACTGGATGCACTCTCAAGAGGGGAGCTCAACGTTGAAGACCTCATAAGGAGAGGGGCACTGGAATACATTGACGCCGAAGAGGAAGAGAACCTTTTCATTGCAGTTTACGCCTACGATTTCCCGGAGAGATGCCCAAGCTGTGATTCCTACCTTTACAGGAGCAAACTCAAATGGGTCAACCCTGGTGATTCAAGACCCAATCCGCCAATTGTATTGCAGTGTGAAATATGCGGTGGTACATTTGAGGCGCCAAGAATCCTCAATGAAGAGCACACTCATCTCGAAATAGATCCCGCACTGATTCTTGGTGTGGTTGCATCCGTTACACCATATCCGGAGCACAACTCATCTCCAAGAATCACCATGGCATCAGCAATGACAAAACAGTCAATCGGGCTTGCTTCAACAAACTTCAAGATCAGGACAGACACGAGGGGACACATGCTGCACTACCCTCAGATACCACTGGTTAAAACAAAGATCATGGATTTCATAAAGTACGACAAGAGGCCTGCCGGACAGAATTTTGTCGTAGCCATAATGTCGTATCAGGGTTACAATATCCAGGACGCGCTTGTTTTCAACAAAGCCTCCGTTGAAAGAGGTCTGGGGAGAAGCTCATTCTTCAGGACATACAGCGCTGAGGAGAGAAGATACCCCGGTGGGCAGGAGGACAAGTTCGAAATCCCGACGCATGATGTTCTGGGAGCCAGAGCGGAAGAATTTTACAGGAATCTGGATGAAAACGGCATAATATTTCCGGAGTCTTACGTTGAAGGATCTGATGTTCTTGTTGGAAAAACTTCACCTCCCAGGTTCCTTGAGGAGGGAGCTGACAAACTTGGTCCACAGAGGCGCAGAGAATCATCCATTACCATGAGGCCAAATGAGAAAGGATTCGTGGATAATGTTATCCTGACTGTTTCGGAAAGCAACAGCAGGGTTGTCAAGATAAGGGTCAGAAGCGAAAGGATACCTGAGCTAGGAGACAAATTTGCCTCAAGGCATGGGCAGAAGGGTGTTATCGGTGCTGTGGTTCCACAGGAGGATATGCCATTCACAGAAGACGGAATAATCCCGGACCTGATCATCAATCCGCATGCCATTCCTTCAAGGATGACAGTAGGTCATATACTGGAAATGATAGGGGGCAAAGTAGCATCCATGAAAGGTGAGATTGTTGACGGGACTATATTCAGTGGAGAACCTGAGAAAAGCCTCAGAGATGGTCTGCTGAAATACGGTTTCAGGCATTCATCAATGGAGACAATGTATGACGGAATAACCGGAAGAAAGCTGGAAGCCGACATATTCACTGGAGTGATATATTACCAGAAGCTGCACCACATGGTTGCAGGGAAGTTCCATGCCAGATCAAGAGGGCCTGTTCAGATCCTCACTAGACAGCCTACTGAAGGGCGTTCTAGGCAGGGAGGTCTGAGGTTCGGTGAAATGGAAAGGGATACCCTGATTGCACACGGTGCTGCAATGGTGATAAAGGACCGTCTTCTCGACCAGAGTGACGGTACTGTTCTCTACGTATGCGGCAATCCAAAATGCGGACATATTGCTATACTGGACAGAAAGAGAGGTCTGCCTAGATGCCCTGTCTGTGGAAATACAGGAAACATTCACCCGATTGAGACGAGCTATGCTTTCAAACTCATGAGAGATGAGCTGAGTTCCATGGGTGTAATGATGAGGCTTGTGCTGGGTGATTTAAAATGACTGGTGGAATTTCAAAGAGAATTTACAGGATACAGTTTGCCCTTCTCTCCCCCGAGGAGATAAGGAAGATGTCGCAGGTAAAGGTGATCACTGCCGATACCTACGATGATGATGGCTATCCCATAGAGAGAGGTCTCATGGATCTCCATATGGGTGTAATTGAACCGGGGTTGAAATGTGCTACATGCGGAGGGAAGGTTGACGAATGCCCTGGTCATTTCGGTCACATTGAACTGGCAATGCCCGTTGTTCATGTTGGTTTCATAAAGGAGATAAAAACACTCCTGGACTCAACCTGCAAATCTTGCGGGAGAATAAAACTCACAGAGGACGAGATCAGAAGTTACAGGGAGAAGATGGAGAGCATCTCACTTTCCACATCTGACCCTGAGGTGATCGGTCTTATGTCCAAGAGGATAACGGAGGAGGCTGCCTCAAGGACTGTATGCCCTCATTGCGGTACACAGCACAGCAAACTGATTCTGGACAAACCTACAACATTCAGGGAGGAAGGCATTAAGGTAACCCCCAAAGAGATCCGCGAGAGAATGGAAAGAATAAGGGACGATGAACTTATTTTCTTTGGCCTGAACAGGGAGGTTGCCAGACCGGAATGGATGATTCTCACAGTTCTGCCGGTTCCACCAATCAATCTCAGGCCATCAATCACTCTGGAGACAGGAGAGAGAAGCGAGGATGATCTCACCCACAAACTTGTTGATATCATCAGAATTAGCCAGAGGCTCAGGGAAAGCAGGGACAATGGTTCTCCCCAGCTGATTATTGAGGATCTATGGGATCTGCTTCAGTTCCATGTCACAACATATTTCGATAACCAGACTGCAGGAATTCCTCCCGCCAGGCACAGGTCCGGCAGGGCCCTGAAGACACTTGTTCAGAGGTTAAAGGGAAAGGAGGGAAGATTCAGGTCAAACCTATCTGGAAAGAGAGTTAACTTCTCTGCCAGAACTGTCATTTCACCTGAACCTTTCCTTTCTGTGAATGAGGTAGGTGTGCCGGAAAAGGCAGCCAGGGAGCTCACAGTTCCCGTTTCAGTGAACACATTTAACGTTGAACAGGTCAGAGAACTTGTTGCAAGGGGGCCCGAAGCCAGAGATGAGGCTGACAGGTATCTTGCTGGTGTGAATTACATTATCAGGCCTGACGGAAGGAGAATCAAAGTAACTACCCAGAATGCAGAGGAAAACGCAAAGAGAGTGGAACCGGGATGGACCGTTGAAAGGCAGCTCACTGAAGGAGATATAGTTCTGTTCAACAGGCAGCCGTCACTTCACAGAATGTCCATGATGGGACACACTGTCAGGATTCTTGACAGCCAGACTTTCAGGTTCAATCTGGCCGTATGCACTCCGTACAATGCCGATTTCGACGGGGATGAGATGAACCTTCACATAATCCAGAAAGAGGAGGCCAGGGCGGAGGCAAGAATTATAATGAAGGTGCAGGAACAGATCATGTCACCAAGGTTCGGAGGGCCCATCATAGGGGGTATACATGATCACATTACTGCTATGTTTCTTCTTACACATGGGAACCCAATGATTCCTGAGAATGTTGGTGTCCATATGCTCAGTTACCTTGACCTGGATGAAATGCCTCCCGTGGAAGTACATGACGGAAAAAGGTATTACAGGGGAAGGGACATATTCTCACTTATTCTTCCCAAGGGCCTGAATCTGAGGTTTTCAAGCAAGCTCTGTGCTTCTGCCAGAGAGAAGTGTGAATATGAGGACGATCCTGAAGATAAGTATGTCACCATAATCAACGGGAAAATGACACACGGAACCATTGATGAAGCAGCCATAGGTTCTTTTTCCGGCGTTATTATTGACAGAATTTTCCGAAAGTATGGACCTGAGGCAACGGCAAAATTCATAGACTCTATGACAAGGCTCGGTGTCGGTTTCCTGAGCATCAGGGGATTCTCAACTGGAATAAGCGATTATGACATACCTGAAAGCGCAATTGCCAGGATTGAGGAGATATCAAACGATGCCATTGAGCGCACAGAGAAACTGGTTGAAACCTACAGGAAAGGAGAACTCATGCCCTCCCCCGGGAGATCTGTTGAAGATACACTGGAAATAGAGGTTCTATCCACCACAGGTATGGTCAGAGATGAGTCAGGTAAGATTGCATCAAACTTCCTCGGTCTGAATAACCCGTCCGTCATCATGGCAAGATCAGGTGCAAGGGCCAAAATGCTTAACATCTCAGAGGTTGCAGGAATGGTGGGACAGCAGTCGGTCAGAGGCGGCAGGCTTAACAGGGGGTACTACGGAAGGACGCTGCCTCACTTCAAGCAGGGAGATCTCGGTGCAACTGCAAGGGGGTTTGTCAAGTCCTCATACATGTCCGGTCTTAACCCACTGGAGTACTTCATGCACAGTATAGGAGGAAGAGAAGGTCTTGTGGATATTGCTGTGAGAACATCAAGGAGCGGATACATGCAGAGGCGTCTCATAAATGCCTTCGAGGATCTGAAGGTGAATGAAGCTCTCAGGGTTGAGGACACTGTTGGGGCTGTTATACAGTTCAAGTACGGAGAGGACGGTGTAGACCCCACAAAGAGTGACAAGGGTAAGACCATTGATGTGGACTACCATGCCTATGATATTGAACACGAGGTGGCATGATGAAGTATCTCCTCTTTAAGGATACAAAGAAGAACATGGAGATGCTCCGGAAGGATCTTCCTGCAAGATATGCTGTGGAAGCTGATCTTAAGGACTGTCCTGCCGGGGCCGCCTATGTGACAAATGACAAAAAGAGCATGATCTACAGGCTCAAGATAGAAAGCATCTCCCCTTACAAAGATCAGGAGGGATTGTTCAAGAAGAGGCAGACGGGCCTTAAAAGCATTCTGGAACTGAGTCTGGTGGAACCTGTTGAACCGTTACCTCTGAGCGAGTTCAAGGTTTCTGGCAAGAAGATAAAGGAGTTCGTGGACTTCACAGTTGCCGATCTTGAAAAGACAGAGTTCACGGAAAAGAAGAGCTATTCAGAAGACGTTCCGAAGGAAATATCCGAGATAATCAGCATCGCCTCAAAGAAAGGCATCTCAATTCCTGTAAGTGTTGCGGAGGATCTTGCAAAATACAGGTCTGAAATGGGAAAGGACGGGTTTAACAAACTTCTCGAAAGAGTATACCAGGATCTGGAGACAAAGCAGATCGATCCTCATGAAGCTGTAGGAATCATTGCAGCACAGAGCATTGGTGAACCAGGAACACAGATGACCATGAGAACTTTCCACTTCGCAGGTGTCAGGGAAATGAATGTTACACTGGGACTTCCAAGGCTCATCGAGATAGTGGATGCAAGAAGAATACCCAGCACTCCATCCATGACAATTTACATGAAGCCTGAACTGGAGAAATCTGAAGAGGCTGTTCTGAACCTTGTTAAGGAGCTGGAGAATACTACCATTATCGATGTTGCAGACATAGTTACTGATATAGAGCAGATGACCCTCTCAATTGTGCCTACAGCAAGGAAGATGAATGAACGTCTTGTGAAACATACAGACATCAGTGAAGCTCTGGCCAAGGTCAAGGGGATAACAGTAATGCACGATGAGGAGGGCAAAGAGATCGTAATCAAGCCACAGCAGGAATCTTTCAAGAGACTTTACCAGCTTCAGGAGCAGATAAAAGTATTGACAATCAAGGGAATTCCAGGAATTAAGAGAGCCATAACAAGAAAGGACCCATCAACAGAAGCTTTCATCATCTATACTCAGGGCTCAAATCTGAAGGAAGTTCTTGAGGTGGATCAGGTTGATTCCACAAGAACATTCACAAACGATATTATTGAGATTGCCAATGTTCTCGGGATTGAAGCTGCAAGGAATGCCATATTCAATGAATCAGAGAGAACACTCAGTGAACAGGGTCTTGAGGTCGATCAGAGGCATCTGATGCTTGTTGCAGACATGATGACATTCGGCGGTAACGTCAGGGCGGTAGGGAGACAGGGTATATCCGGAAGGAAAAGCAGTGTCCTGGCAAGGGCGGCCTTTGAAATTACCACTAAACACCTTCTCAGAGCCGGGTTGCTTGGAGAGATCGATCCCCTGACAGGAGTTGCGGAAAATATAATTGTAGGGCAGCCAATTACCTTAGGTACCGGTGCTGTCAATCTTGTATACAAATTCAACAGGAAATGACGCATCGTATCCAAGGAAAGGTATTAAGGCGGTAATGCTCAGATGAAAGAGATCACCATAGACAACAGGATAATGGGTTACATAACCCTTTTTGAGAAGGTTGCCCACGTAGAGGTTAAGGAATGCTCTGAAAACGAGGATATGATACTTTTCATCGTTGGTGAAAGGAAACTACAGGACCTCTTCAGGCGGAATGAAAATGCACTCGCAACCATAAGGGAAAGAACAAACAAGCACGTTCTCGTGGCGGAGCAGTCCAGAGATCTCATAACTTTTGTGAGAAATATATTCCACAGGTTCGGAGTAAGGGAAATAATCGTTACATGGAAGGAGGGAAACACCGACGTACTTGTAGGCGTGAACCAGAATGACGTGGGAAAAGCCATAGGAAAGGAGGGAAGGAATATAAAGCTCTTTCGGGAGGCAATTGTAAGGGCATTCAACGTCAGAAGTGTCAATATAAAGCAATAATTTTCAAGTTTCTCTAAATAAAATATATATTTTCATAGAAAGTATACGAATGTTTATATACATAAACGTCGTGAAACCTCTTACTGATTGATAATGACAGATGCACATGTAAGTGGAACCGGGCAATCTCTGGAGTCTAACAAACTGAAGCGTGGAATGCGCCTGCGAGACCTCTATTTTGCAGGTCTCACAGCAGTTATAGGTTCCGGATGGCTCTTTGGAAGTTATGAGACAGCCAGTGCTGCAGGGCCTGCCTCTATCCTTTCCTGGATTATAGGGGGTATATTTATCCTGATTATAGCTCTGGCCTGGTCTGAGATCTCGACATCAGTGCCAATTGCTGGAGGTGCTGCAAGGTACGCCAACTTTACACATGGCGGAATTGCTGCATCCATAATCGCATGGAGTACCATTCTGACGTATATTGCAGTTCCTGCTGTTGAGGCAGTTGCTGTTGTTCAGATCCTTCAGGGTGCCATAGGATTCTATGCTCCTGCGAGCACACTGGTTCTTGTAAACTCCTCGGGAATACCTTCATATTATGGAGTAATCGTGGCAGGAGCTTTTTCACTGGCTTTCTTCTATGTGAATTTCATAGGGCTGAAGGGTCTGATAAAGACAAACTTCGGAATGACCATATGGAAACTCATCATACCGCCCATAGCTGTCATACTCCTACTGATCTTCGGGCTTCAGCATGGGTTCGGAGTTAACTTCACATCTGGTGGCAAGGGTTTTGCAGGGTTTGCGCCATATGGTATAGATCCAATCTTCAGCGCCCTACCTACAACCGGTGTGGTTTTCGCATTTCTGGGATTCAGGCAGCCAGTTGAAATGGCTGCTGAAGCAAAATCACCAGGTTCAGATATATGGAAGGCCCTCGTGGCAGTTGTGTTAACTGGAATTGGGGTATACACACTTCTGGAGGTAGCATTCATTGGATCAATAAACTTTAACTCATCAGCCTTCGGCACATCAGGCCTTGCTGCATACACCTGGAGCGGGCTTTCAACTTCACTGCCAATGTACACATTCCCGTTCTTCTATGAAGGTGTAGGCCTGGGACTTGGTGCACTGGGTGTTGTTCTGGTTATTGATGGAGTGGTTAGCCCAACAGGTACTCTGAGCCAGTATATGGGGTCAACATCAAGAGTGCTTTACGGAACTGCAAAGGAAGGATACCTCTCATCGGGATTCTTTAAAGTGAGCCCAAAATCAAGGATACCTGTTCTTGGTCTGGTAACAACATTCATCGTAACACTTATACTCCTAATTGCTGCAGCAGTAGGATACCTTGTTTCAAGCATAGGGGGAGCATGGTCTGCTTTAACGTCCATAGTTACGACAACTGGTGTCTTTTCTTACATAATTGGGCCAGTTGCTCTTGTAGCTTTCAGAAAATCCCACCCGAAACTGAAGAGACCATTCCTTCTCAGAGGGCACAGTGTGATCGGTGTACTTGCATTCATAATATCCGGCCTGCTGATATACTGGGGTGCAGGAGGTCTTGATGTACCTAATGTTGATCCATATGGCGGATACATACTGATTGTCATAATCCTTGTAGGTTTCATCCTTTACGGATACGCTAAGGACAGGGACTTCGCAAAGGACCTTAAATCTGGAATGTGGGTCATCGTACTGCTGCTGTTCAACCTTGTGCTACTGACATTTGGTGAATTCAGTCCATTTCCGTCTCTGGCAACATCCCTCGTCATACCAGGTCACGCAACCATACCAGTTGACTGGTTCATTGATATAGTGGCATCAGTCATTTTCTATCTGTGGGCCATAAAATCCGCTTTCCCGGATGACGAGATCAGGAAAGCCATAGACAACAGTATATCCCTGACAGAAGGAACAGATTAAACAAATTTTTTTCCCATTTTTTTTAAATTCTGTCACCATATTTATAAAGGTTTATCCCATAACATCGGGCTAAATGGAAGACGACGAAGATTTGAATGATATTCCGCCAGAGGAAGGAAGTTACGGAGAAGGTGTGCGTGTTATACTCCCCAACAAGAGAAGAGGGGAGATGTTCGGTATTGTTGAGAAGCTTGCAGGTGCGTCACATCTGAATGTGATGTGCGAGGATGGTTTCACCAGAAACTCACGTATTCCCGGGAAGATGAAGAAGAGGATGTGGATAAGGGAGGGAGACCTGGTTATTGTCAAACCATGGCAGTTTCAGAGCGAGAAAGCTGATGTTGTATACAGGTACACAAAGACCCAGGCATCATATCTGAGCAGAAGCAACCTCCTTCCGGAAGTTATAAACATATTCAAATGAATGGATTTTCCCAATCATTATCTACGTGTCAGTTATATTAAAGGTATAAATGGAAGATCTATCTGCTCTTGAAAAGCTGCTGAAATCGGGGGAATTTCTCCAGAGCCTGCAGATGGAAAGGAAGACTGCGGATCTGGTTTTTGACAGCAGGACTCTGAAGGCAATATATGAGCTGGTGAGCAGATACCGTGTGGACTATATAGATTACCCCATCTCAAGTGGAAAAGAATCCATTGTGTTCAAGGCATACCTTAACGGAAAAGCTGTGGCACTTAAGATTTACAAGATGTCCACGCTGCGGTTCTCCAACATCTGGAAGTACATAGATGGGGATTACAGGTTCTCAAAGGAGCATCTTACCCGTTCATCTCTGGTTTATCTGTGGGCAAGAAAGGAATTCACCAATCTCAGTGAATGCCGCCGCTACAGGATAAACGCACCGAAGCCAATTGCATTCCATAAGAATCTACTGATGATGTCCTATCTCGGAACAAAGTCAAGGGGTGCACCAATGCTCAAGGATGCTGATGTGGACTTCGGGAAAACCTTCGAAGGGATCATGGATTCAGTAAAAAGACTGTACGGGCAGGCAAAACTGGTCCACGCTGACCTGAGCGAGTATAATGTTCTAATTTACAGGGCAAAACCCTATCTCCTTGATATGGCACAGTCTGTTTCAAGAGAACACCCTGCTGCAGACTTCTTCCTTGAGAGGGATGTAAAGAATATCTGCAATTTTTTCAGAAAGAAAGGAGTGGAATGCAACTGGGAGGACGCACTCAGAGAGATCAGGCAGTCAGGAAATTCTGGAAAGGCTTAATAATGATGGATAATAAGAGGATAGATATGTCGGAAGAAATCCCTGAACAGACACCGCTTGAAGTTAGAATACCCGAGGAAAGAATTGCTGTTCTCATAGGGAAAAGGGGAAGCACCAAAAAGCTGGTTGAAAGAATGGGTGAATGTAATCTGATCATAGATTCTGGAACAGGAATAGTTGAGGTCCAGGGAAAAGGAGACCCATTAAAGTCTGTGATCACAGGAAGCGTTGTACAGGCAATAGGCAGAGGGTTCAGCCCTGAAAAGGCAGTTCTGCTCTATCAGGAGAATTTCCAGCTGGCGGTGATATCCCTGAGAGACTTTGCAAATCCCGGTTCAAAGAGGATATCGCAGATCAGGGCAAGGCTCATTGGAACAAATGGGCGCACTCGCCAGATAGTGGAGGAACTGACAACTTCAGCAATCTCCATATACGGGGACACTGTTTCAATAATCGGCGACTATGTATCTATGGAATACGCAAAGGAAGCTGTGTTGATGCTTGTCAACGGAAGTAAGCAGAGGACCGTTTACACATATCTTGAAAGGAATGCAAGGGACATGAGGATCAAGAAGATCGAGGAGACATTCGGATAGCAATATAAGGCAAAACCTATTATTTTACAAGATTATTACGGAGGGAAGCGGGGTGGGGTAGTTAGGAGATCCCGACGGGCTCATAACCCGTAGATCAATGGTTCAAATCCATTCCCCGCTATTTTCCATTCAGGAGAGAAATTTTCTGCATACTTCCTGTACCAGTGAGCTCAGATCTGAATTTCCAACAGGTTCTGATGGTGAGATCCCAAGGTCTCTCATTGTTCTGGCTGTGGTCTCCCCTATTGCAAACAGTGGTTTAAGGGTGGCCCTGGAACCTGCAATCTCCCTGAATAATCTGGCCTCGTGGGAGGATGTTATGATAACGCAGACAACATCGTTCCTGGAAAGGTAATCATTCAGTTCATTTTTCCTTACCGGAACAGCATCATAGAGGTCGCACTGAATATATTGGAAACCATTTGCAGAGAGATAATTCTGAATGATCCTGTTGCTCTTCGCACTGCTGAAAAGAGCAACAGTTTTTCCTGAGTATTTTTCGGTTCTAAGCAATTCAACAATTCCATCAGAGCTCTGTCTTGAAGGGACAGCGATCCCATGGAACCTCCTGGAAAGTTCCTGGGCTGTGGCATTGCCTATGGCAATCACCTCGGGATCTTTCAGCCTGTTTCCACCTTCATGATCAAGGAATATTCTGGCACCCACAGTGCTGGTGAATACCAGAACCTGAGGGGCAGAAGCCCAGATGTGGTCCCAGTCCACGGGAAGCTCCCTGATTTCTGTCAGAGGAATGTTAACAATACTGAAACCTTGAGGTGCATTAACGGGATAGAATTTTTCCAGAGGTCTTGTTGTAAGAATAATCCTGGAACTGCTATTCATTTCACATCTCCAAGACCGTAGTCTGATGGAACCGTCTTCCTCAATTCCTTTATCAAGGAACCGAGATCATCAGCTCCTGAAACCTGTCCAGTCACCTCGGAGTGCCTTTTTCCATCTCTGGAATAGAACGCTGAGATCACATCATAGGATCTGCCATTGTATCTGGCAAATATTCCTGCCGGAGCTGAACACCCAAGGTTCATTGCTGCTGTCAGGCCTCTCTCGATTCTCATCTCCTCCATTGTAACGGCATCGGAAATTGAGGAAATGATCTTATAATCTCTGTGAGCACTGAGGCAGGCCACTGCAATTATGCCCTGACATGGTGCCGGAACAAAATCTTTCTCGGGAAGGATCTGTCTGATAACTGGAAAACCAAGCCTGCTGAGACCGGCCTCTGCAAGGATTATGGCATCGTACTGTCCATTTTCAAGCTTTCTGAGCCTGGTGTCAACGTTTCCCCTTATGTCCTTAACGCTGATGTCGGGCCTTATCCTTTTTAGCATGAAAGTCCTTCTGGGGCTGGAACTTCCAACCACAGATCCCGGAGGCAGGCCAGCCAGCGGCAACCTTGAAACAAGTGAATCATTGTGGGGGCCTCTCTTCAGGGTTGCGCTTATTGAGATCCCCTCTGGCATTCTTGAAGGGAGATCCTTGGCGCTGTGCACTGCAACATCTATTCTACCCTCCAGAAGGGCATCATTAAGGCTTGAAACGAAGACACCCCTGTTGCTGAATCCAGAAAGAGGGGTATTGTGATCCATATCCCCATGAGACTCTATTTTGACAATATCCCATTCTATGCCGATCTTCGAGAAGGCCTCTCCTGTGAGTTCTGCCTGTTTTACTGCGAGAGGGCTGGGCCTGGTCCCAATCCTGAGCCTCATTTGACTGACATCGCTTTTTAAGATTTATCTTCTTGCAATGGAATGGCAGGTTATTCATGCAAATTTTATTGATTTCATCAGAATACACTTTTATCAGGATATGACAGAAAGGCCAATGATTAAAGTGGCAAAGGAGGACGCAAACACTGTGATATCACAGCTTCTCCGCAAAAATATCATTGATAAGGCATATCGCATTAGAAGATCGGGTGAGCATATACTGATTCCTCTCAAAGACAATGTTTCTGTGAACGGCTTCAATCAGGAGATCGGGAGCTTCAGCAGAAGGCAGATACCTGTCTCACCCCATTCCTATCTGGATAGAGAGAGGTTGAGTGGGAGCTCCAGATATTTTGTTCCGCATAAGTGGATCAGGCTGGGTGATTCCATAGTTCTGAAATCAAGAGAAGGGAAAATTCCTTCGAAAAGGGCCATGAAAGCAATCCTTGATTTCACCGGGGCCAGGGCAGTATACATTGACAGCTCCCTGACTAAGGGAGTTGAAAGGAAACCTGGATTAAGGCTGATACATGGTGAACCACATGAGCTGGTCCACCGTGAGAATGGAGTGAGGTATATATTTGATCCACAGAAGGTAATGTTCTCACCTGGAAATGTGAATGTCAGGGGGATTCTCCGTAACAGGGATCTGAAAGGGAAAACTGTTTTAGACATGTTCGCAGGGATAGGTTATTTTGCCATACCTTGTGCAAAATATTCAGGAGCTTCTGCTGTTTACTGCAGTGAAATAAACCCGGTATCATACAGCTATCTGCTGCGGAATATATCCCTGAACGGACTGGACTCAAATGTAAAGGCGGTAAATTCAGACTGCCGCAATTCTTGGGGCTCGCTTGAGGCGGATCTCATAATAATGGGGCATTTTTCATCTCCGGATTTTCTATCTTCTGCCCTTCTGAGATCCCATGAGGGGACTGAAATAATTATGCACGTTCTTGCACCCACAGGAGAGATTGGAAGTGTGTGCGGGAAGTTGATAGAAAAAGCCCTGAATATGGGCTATTTAATTGACATCCCCGATTCAAAGATCATAAAGTCCTATTCTCCGCACAACTGGCACTGGCAGATAACAATGGTGGTTTTCAGGTCCCCTCAGGGAAAAGCATAAAGAACCAAGAACGCATGGTTATGAAATTTCATGGTGAATAAGGCAAATAAATCCAGCAGGTTCAGCAGGTTTAACAGAGCGACCAGATACAATCACCCGGAACCGGCGGGAAAGAAAATAAGAAAATTGGATATGAGAAAATCAGAAGAGTTCAACTTCATGCTTGGAAGAGCAGTTGAAGATCTCCCTGACAGTGTAAGGGGTGCCGTTATGGGCAGCATATATTCAATTGCATCCAAGAGGGGCATAAAGGAAGCAAGGGATTACATTCTCAAAAAGGAAGAAGAGGGTGCGTTCGATCAGGAGACGAAACGGAAGCTTCTTGATCTGATCGCCAACTACAGCAGATCCAGATAACAGATTTTTGATCATTCTGATGCCAGGTCAATTACTGAATTAGACGATATATCGGGAGGGTCTTTCTGAAATACAGTTTTTAGGATCAGTTCTCTCTCCATCTTGTCAGGTATCTTGCCATTGAGAAATATATGACAGTCTCAATAATGAATATGTAGAGTTCATTGATCATTGGAGGAGAAAGTCCGAAAGCCCACTGTGCCAGGACAGCCGCAGGGGTTACAGGTGTTGCTGAAAGTGCATAGAGAGCCCATTTGGGAATATACTCATAGGGGTAGAAAGTTGGTGGAAGTACCGTCATTATAACCGACATTATTCCTGCAATTCCCCATACATTTCTGACATGTTTTATGCTGCTGGAAACTATAAATGATATGGATGATGTTCCCACAACCAGGAAACACATGATACCTATGAGGGCAAGGACAGCGCCGAGGGTGAATATGTGGAAGATTGCGCCCAGTATTGCATACAAAATGATACCTGGGAGAGAGAATATAACATAACTCAGGGTAAGGCCGATCATGTAATCTGATGGGGACACCTTTGACGCAACATACAGGTCCTGGAACCTGAGCTGCAACCTCATGAAGGCAGCATCACCGGAGCTGGAAAGTGCCACAGATGCTATGAGCCCAAGAAAACCTCCAACAAGGGCATAGTCGATGAGTGTCCCATGAGAGAGTATGGATACTATGAAGAGCAATGTAAGGGGTGCGCTCATTGATGATATTATGTATGAAGGCCCTCGGAATATAACCCTGAATCCATAGGACCATGCCAGTGAAACAATGAATCTAAGGTTCAATCTCAACACCTCTTGAGATGAACACATCGTCAAGACTAATGGGTTTGATGGTACATCCTTTTTCAAGGTATTCCGCAGTATCACCTGAAGAAACATAGGAAATCCACATTGTTCCAATCTTTACAGAGTCAGGAATCTCTGACCGGGACTCCACACGAACCTTTCCGGAGAATGGTTTCAGAAGGTCATTTACGGAACCGCGGGCTGCTATGTTTCCATGCTCAAGCAAAAAAACATGGTCCGAAAGATCCTGTGCCTCCTCCATGTAATGGGTTGTGAGGAATATTTCTGAGTCTATCTCCCTGATTGCAGACCAGACTTCTATTCTGGATATGGGGTCTAAACCTGTGGTAGGCTCATCCAGGAATACAGTGTCGGCCCTGGATGCTATGGCCATCGCAACAAAGATCTTTCTCTTCATCCCGCCGGAAAGCTTGTCAGCAGGCAGGTTTCTGAAATCACCCAGACCAAGGGTCTCCAGTGCAATCCTTGCCTCCTCCTTTGCTGACCTAAAGGAATGACCCCTGCCGATGAGAAACATCCCCACCTGTTCCTGGGCAGTTAGGATTCCAAGCGGCGATGCCTCCTGGGGAATACTCACAATACTCCTCCTGATCTCAGACACATTTTTTGTTATGTCCATTCCGTTGATGGTTGCGGTGCCAGAGGTTGGCATCAGCTGTGTTGAAAGTATTCTCGTGAGTGTTGTCTTTCCAGCCCCGTTTCTTCCTATGAGGGTGTTGATCCTTCCGGAAGTGTCAAAGGAAATTGAATTGAGGGCAACAAATCCATCACTGTATTTCTTGGTAAGGTTTTCACAGTGTATCATCAGGAGATCACCATTCATGCTGAATTTGCCTGCGACTTAGGTGGAAATGCAGATCATGAGGAGCCTAATAAATAATGGCAGATTATACCATAACATGGAAGATCTGAAGGAACGGGTTTTGCGCTACATTTCCATTGAGGAGGAAGCTCTCAGCAAAATCACTGTTTCACCTCACAGTGACTCATTTCTTTTCAGGTTTGCTGAGGATTCAATGAATCTCATAAGAAGTTACTTTGAAGATTCAAAATATTTTCTGGAAAAGGGTGACCTTCTAAATGCATTTGCTGCCCTGAACTACTCATATGGATGGATCGATGCCCTTGTAAGACTTGGTGTTCTTGATGGAAAGGGAGATCACAGGCTATTCACAAATTTCACCTAGTCTTGTGGTGCTTCGTTATAAGTACATTAAGGTGTATGCTTTTTAAATCTGTTGAATCTATATAAATATGAAAACAGATATTGCCTTCATCCATCCACTTTGCCCATTCATCGATACGGGCTCTCTGATCTATGAAAAACCAGAAAAATACGGGTTTCATATTACTGCCAGAACTATAACGGAATATTATGACCTGCTCGACCGGGGGAAATCATGGATAGACTTTCTAAATTATTATAATGACTGGATGGGCCCGGCTGATATAGAGAGGCTTACCTGCATTTCAGAGATAAAAATGATCAAGGCAAGAAAAGAGGTTGGCTAATAGATCCCGGAAGCACAGAAAAAAATAATCGAGGACATCAGCAATTATATGGAAGGGAAGGATTTGAGAAGGATTACAGAAAAAAACCCACCTGTCATATCTCAACAGGGAGATAGAATGGTCAAGGAAGCACGCAATCACAAAAGGGTCAATACTTGTTTACTGGTACAGGGAACTTAAAGACCTTGAGAAGGAAATCGGGAAGTTGTAGAATGAATCAGGAAACTTTATCCCTCCTGACTTGAAATGCCCTATATGAAAGACTGGAGAGCTGTTTTCAGATCAGGCAATTCAGGTTAATATTTCGCATTCAACCAATTTTTGGAAAATTCAGAGAAATATGTAATGGTCAATTATATCCGGACTTAATCCGTTTGAGACGGCTCAATTTATATATCCTTAAGGAATACTCTTAGACGCTCCATCGTGAAAGGACAATAATATATGTGTCAGTGCGATTGGGGGATAATATTCAAAGGATGGTTTAATGGCATCTAAGCAGGATAACAAGCAGGATAATAAAAAACAGGAACCTAAAAAGCAGGATGCAAAGAAGGAGAATTTCCAGTACATTGTAAGGATTGCAGGAAAGGATCTGGACGGTGAGAGGTCCGTTGAGCTGGCTTTGTCCGACCTTAAGGGGATAGGGCCCAGGCTTGCACAGATAATCACCAGAAAACTAAATGTCAACGGGAAAGCAAAAATAGGTGAGCTGCCGGAAGAAGAGACCGACAGAATCAGGGACTATGTGGAGTCAAAAGAGTATGAGGGAGTTCCCGTATGGGCTAAAAATCACCGCAGAGATGCGGTGAATGGTGAAGACCTGAATCTTGTTTCAAACGATCTTGACATAATTATTCAGGATGACATCAATCTTATGAAGAAGATGAAGTCATACCGTGGCATCAGGCACGAGAATGGCAAAAAGGTCAGAGGCCAGAGGACAAGATCAAACGGAAGAAGAGGCCTTACAGTGGGAGTACAGAGGAAGAAGGAGTGATGAATCATGGGAGATCCTAAATTTCCGCACAAGACTTATTCAACACCAAGGCACCCTTGGGAGAAGGATAGAATAGATTCCGAGAGGATCATAGTAGAAAAATATGGTCTGAAGAATAAGAGAGAGCTATGGAAGGGACAGTCTTTTCTGGACAATTTTAGAAGCCAGGCAAGAGATCTTCAGGCTAAACTGAGAAACAACGATCCAAATGCCCAGAAACAGTATGATGCACTCATAGCGAGACTGAACAGATACAAACTCCTGGGTGGAAACGCAACTCTTGATGATGTTCTTTCACTGGACATTGAGGCAATTCTTTCAAGAAGGTTGCAGACAATAGTATACAGAAGAAACCTGGCAAGAACCCTTAAACAGGCAAGACAGCTCATCACACATGGTCATGTCACTATGAATGGGAGGAGAGTTACTATACCAAGCATCATGGTCGAGGGCACACTTGAGGACAGCATCGAGTACGTTGAAAACTCACCATTCAAGGATGATCTTCACCCAATGAGGCAGGTAATTATGAGCAATGTCCTTCCAAATGGAGAGAGGGAACAGAAGGAGGAGGCTCCTCCTGAGCGTCCCAGAGGAAGGAATGACAGGCAGGGGAGGAGAGGTAGAGGAAGATGAACAAGACAGGTATAGCGCACATATTTGCCTCGGCAAACAACACAATTATTCTCGTTACGGATCCCACAGGAGCTGAAACTCTTGCAAAGGCCACCGGCGGAATGGTTGTAAAGAACGACCGTGACGAGTCCAGCCCTTATGCGGCAATGAAGGCAGCTGATCTGGTTGCCGAAAAACTGAGAGAGAAGGAAATATCCGATCTCATCATCAAGGTGAGAGCTCCAGGTGGAAACAAATCAAAGATTCCCGGTCCAGGGGCACAGAGTGCAATCAGGGCACTATCAAGGGCAGGTTTCAAGATTCTCAGAATAGAGGAAGTCACCCCGATCCCTCATGATGGGACAAAAAAGAAGGGTGGCAAGAGAGGCAGGAGAGTATAATCAGATGTCTGTGACAATCAACACTGTTTCGGATAACTTCATACGCTTCACCGTTGATGGCTTGACACCCTCAACGGCCAATGCTCTGAGAAGAACCCTGATGGATGACATCCCAAAACTTGCCATAGACAAGGTCATCTTCCATCACGGCCAGATAAGGGACAGTGAGGGCAATGTATATGACTCATCCCTGCCGCTATTTGATGAGATAGTTGCCCACAGGCTTTCCCTCGTCCCTATTGTTTCTGATCTTTCAATGAACTTCAGGGAAAACTGCTCATGCAAAGGTGAGGGTTGCCCTCTCTGCACAATGACATTCTCAATTAACAAGATTGGCTCTGGGGTAGTTAATTCAGGAGATCTCCAGCCAGTTGGAAAATCAGACCTTATACCTGCTGATAAGGACATACCCATAGTCAAACTTGGTCCAAGACAGGCAATACTCGTGACTGCTGAGGCCATTCTTGGAACAGGGAAAAAGCATACAAAATGGCAGGTAACCTCAGGTGTTTCTTACAAATATCACAGGGAATTTTCAGTTGCAAAGAAACTAGTTAAAGACTGGGAGAAGTTCAAGAATCACTGTCCTGATTCAGTTATTTCCGAGAATTCCGAAAGAATTGTGTTCAGCGATGACACAAGATGCAGTTTCCTTTCACAGTTGCTTGATAACCCGGACGTTAAAGTAACTGAGGACGACACCAAATACGTATTCCAGTTTGAGACTGATGGTTCACTGAAGGCAATAGATGTTCTGGACTACGCCCTTAAAAGGCTCTCCCAGAGACTAAACCTTCTACTTGACAGTGTCGTCGGGGACTGATCCCCATCTCCTTTTTCCCAGAAAGGTTATCTTGAGTGTCATAATATTGACACTGTGTCAGATCTCGAAAAGGAACTCATTGACCTTGGAAATTCTTTAAGGGAAGTTGTTTCTACAAGACCAGATTCAAAAAGCAAATTCCTGGTAGTAGGAATGGGTGCAGACGGTACAGCGACTCATCAGCTGGACAAGATTTGTGACGAGCACATTCTGAACTTCATAAGAGAAAGAGATCTTCCGCTGAATCTGATAAGTGAGGAGAGCGGATTCACTGATTTCGGTTATGAGGAGTCACTGATGGTAGATCCTCTGGACGGAACCTACAATGCTGAACACGGAATACCCTTCTATTCTTTTTCAGGTGCTGTTGTCCGGAAAGATCTGTCTTCAGCAAGGATTGCAATAGTATCGGACCTTGCCAGGGAAGTCAACTATCATGCGGTAAAGGGCAAAGGAGCTTTTGCTAACGGAAAGCCCATTCATGTTTCAAAAGAACCTGTGGGATGTGCACTTGGTGGACTAGGACGGGCGGGACATGATCACGTTTCCCCCATTCTGAGGGGAGGATGGAGAATACGTTCACTGGGATGCGCTTCAATGGAACTCTGCCTTGTTGCGGCAGGTTCTGCGGATATTATGGCATATGTCGGGGATTTCAATTCACTGAGAAACATAGACGTTGCAGGTGGTGTACTCATACTAAGAGAAGCTGGTGGGGTTGTACTTGATGGCGAATTCCTGGATTTTAACATGGGACTGGATGTCAGGGAGAGGAAATCTGTGATCGGTGCAAGTACTAGAGAAGTTGCGGAGGCGCTGAGATGAAGATAGGATTCATTGTAAGAAAAGACTGCACACGATGTGCAAATATAGTGAGAAGAATAGTGGAGATACTCCCATCTGACTGGGAAGTCATATATGACCGGGAGGCAGCCCGTATGCTGAACAGGAAGGGAAACAGCATTGAATCCATGGAGGCGGACATACTCATAACTGTTGGCGGGGACGGCTCAGTATTGAGGTCTCTGCAGCTAGCAAAGGGTCCTGTTCTTGGAATAAACATGGGAAGCCTAGGCTTTCTCTCAGAGGTCGAGATAGGTGAGGTTGAATCTTCTGTGTACAAACTCATAAAGGGGAACTACAAGGTTGAAGAGACCATGAAACTTAGGCTTACAATCAACGGTACACAGACCATAGATTCGACAAACGAGGTTGTCCTTCACTCAAGCAAGATAGCAAAGATAAGGAAGTTCAGGCTATTTGTTGACGGGACATTTTTCGACAGCACAACGTCCGATGGAGTCATAGTTGCCACACCAATAGGATCCACATCATATTCCTTCAGTGCAGGAGGCCCCATCCTCTATCCTACACTAGATGCAATGGTTGTAACATATCTTGCCCCATTCAGGTCAAGGAGCAGGCCTCTTGTCATACCTAGTTCCCAGGAGATAAACCTCAGGATTTTCGGGAAGAAACAGTCATGTGATCTCATTGTGGATGGACAGGAACAGTTTGCAGTTGACGAGAATGATGATATAAGAATCACAGTGTCCCCGGAAAAGGCAAGATTTGTGACGTTCAGAAATTCATTCTACGAGAGAATAAGGGAGAAACTGATAAGAAATGTGGTCAATTAGGCTCCGCACTCTGAAAATGATAATGGAGGCCTCAAAGGACAGTTACCCAAAAGAATTCGGGGCATTTCTGAAGGCAGAACATGAAATAATCTATGAAATACTGATGCTTCCGGGTACGGTTCAGGGGGACCACCATACTCTCTTCAACCTCTACCATAAGGGTATTGATTTTTCTGTGGTCGGGAGTGTTCACTCGCACCCATCCGGGGTTGCTTTACCTTCGGATGCTGATGTTTCCATGTTTTCAAATACTGGACCAATACACATAATTGTGGCAAGCCCTTACAGAATATCTGATTTTCAGGCCTTCAACAGAAAAGCGGAAAAAATAGATCTCAAGGTCCTCTGAGATCAGAGAACCCTGTCTTTCTTGCCCACGTATTCCGATGAAGGGCGGATCAGTTTGTTATCGCTCAGCTGCTCTTCATAGTGGGCCCACCACCCGAAGACCCTGGCAGCAGCAAATATTGCGGTGTACAGGTCCTGCGGTATTCCAAGCTGATCCATGAGGATGGCAGCATAGAAATCCAGGTTTGCAGGAAGGTGCTTTTTCTCCCATACCCTCGCCTCTATTGCCTCAGCTATCCTGAGCTCCTTCGAGTCCGGGTTCAGTTCCTTCATCAGCTGTTTGACAAGCTGTGCACGCGGGTCCTTCTGCTTATAAACCCTGTGCCCGAACCCCATTACCTTCTTTCCCGACTCAAGCTGGGAATCAACAAATTTCACAGCTTCCTCCTCATTCCTGAAGCTCTTGAAGAAATCCAGTATCTCAGCATTAGCTCCGCCATGGAGAGGACCCTTCAGGGTTCCCAGGGCGCTGGTGAATGCAGAAGCCGGATCAGTGAGAGTTGATGCAGCGACTCTTAGAACAAATGTGGAAGCGTTGAACTCATGTTCCATGTAAAGGATCATCAGTTTTGAAAGGAATTCCGATTTTCTGGAATCTGAATTTCCTGTTATCATCTGGTAGAATCTTCCGCTGTAAGTTGGAGCATCTGAGTTTCCAACCTTTTTACCAGTGACGGAGGCATATGAATGGGCAATTATGCCGGGAACCTTGGAAATGATCTCAGGCAGCATATGGGATGCATCCGCAGTGCTGTATGGATAGAGAGATATCATTGATCTCAGATTCTTCATTATATCTCTCTCCTTTAGCAGATCAATAACTTTGAGTACACGGGAATCTATCTCACCGTTCTTAACCAGCATTTCATTGAATTCCTTCAGCTGGTTTCTGTCAGGTAGATCACCATGTACTATGAGATATGCAACTTCCTCGAATGTCTTTTTACTGACAAGATCAACTGTCTTGTAACCTCTGTAGACCAGATTCCCTTCAGCATCAGTTGTGCATATTGCAGTCTTGTCAACTATAACTCCTACCAGTCCCTTTGGAACACTTATCTCAGTCATTTTTTTCACCTTTCATGTTAAAGATATCTCTGTCGTCTTTCTCATATTCATCATAGCCTATAACCTCATAAAACTGCTTTCTTGTCATGAGGTTTCCAATGAAGTTTCGCTGAGTGCCATCCTTCAGGAGGCTTTCATATGTTTCTTTAAGCGATCTCAGGGCTACCCTGAATCCCGTCAGAGGGAATATCACTGCGCTGTAACCTGCAGCTTTCAGTTCCTTTGCTGAGAGAAGAGGGCTCTTTCCAAACTCAGTCATGTTTGCAAGGAGGGGAATCCTTACCTTCGATGAAAATTCCCGGAATTCTTCAACAGACTCCAGAGCTTCAGTGAAAATCATGTCGGCACCGCACTTTGCGTAATATTTTGCCCTCTCAATTGCATCATCCAGGCCGTTCACCGATCTGGCGTCAGTCCTTGCAATTATCATGAAATCAGGATTGTGTCTTGACGATATAGCCGTCATTATCTTCTTTCCCATTTCCTCTGTTTCTATGACCTTCTTTCCATTAAGGTGTCCGCACCTCTTGGGAAGTACCTGGTCTTCCAGATGAATGGCAGATGCACCTGCATCCTCCAGTACCCTGACGGTTCTCATCACGTTAATCGCTTCTCCGAAGCCGGTGTCGGCATCTACTATCAGGGGCAGTCTGGAAACTGAGGTTATTCTCCTGGTCTCATCGGCAACTTCAGTCAGTGTGGTTATGGAGAGATCCGGCAGGCCCATTGCTCCGGCAACACCGGAGCCTGAAAGATAAATGGCCCTGAATCCTGAATGCTGTGCAAGAAGCGCACTGATACCGTTGAAAACCCCTGCAGCTTCGACAAACCCTTCTGAAAGAATCTTCCTCAATCCAGAAGGTCCTATATTGTGGTTATCCCTTAAAGTGGACATCAGATATCACTTCCATTAGCTCCCTCACAGATACCTTCTCCAGTCTCCTTGCAACATTCATCAGGATCTTTGAATTGTCGTCCCCCATGACCTTTCTTCCCTTTTCCTGCAAATCATCCCATGTGTATGGCTTCCTGTGATGACCCTTGGGGACATCCATTTCTCTTTCAAATTTGCCTGAGGAAGTCTCCACGACCATCTTCACAGGGAGGTATTCGGGATACATCTTGTTGAACCGCTCAGTCACAACGTATTTTGAATGGTCAATAACATTCAGTATTTTGCTGTCCTTCAGGAAATTCTCTTCATATGATCCAGGCCCCGGAGAACCATATACAAGAGAGTATGCCACTATATACGGCATGCTGTGATCAGCTGTTTCCCTTGTTCTTGGCCTTAATTTTTCAGGGTCCTTAATTATTATGTCATTTGCAACCTTGAATGTTTCCACATTGACGGTCTTAATCTCCCCCTTTATCTCATCATGTATTGAAGTAGCAGCTTCTGCAGCACTCATTGCATGATATTCAACCGGGTAATTCTTGATCATGGTCCTGAGAACAGCATCCCTCTTTGGCCTGATGTTCATCGGGCCTGAGACCTGCCTGAAAAATCCCATCTCTCCAGAGAATTCCGGTGAAGGGCCCGTGAATCCTTCTGCAGCAAGCAAAGTGCCGAATACACTGTTCCTGCATGCGTTTGCGGTTGTTGCCCCCTTCCACATGCTCAGCTCCCCAGCTCTAGTCTGGCGCATACTTATGTTGTTGTTCAGGGAGAGACTTATAGCATGCTCAAACCTTCTCTGATCCAGATCAAGCAGCATTGAAAGTCCAGCTGCAGATGAAATTGAGATATATGTGACATGATCCCATCCTCTGTCTCTTATTGAAGACTCGTCAGAGAGATTTGCGGCAACATCATATGCCATGTTGGCTGCTCTTATAAGATCGGAGCCATTCATATCAAGGCTGTAGGCAAGTGCAATAAGTGGAGGAATATTGTCAGATGGATGCATTGCCTCCTTTGACAGGTAGGTATCATTGTAGTCAAGATATCTTGTCATAGTTCCATTTATGAATGCTGCAGTATCAACCGGGGCCTCGTCTGTGCTGAAATATATCCTGCCATTCCTTTTTCCTCGAGATGGCAGCAGGACTGACCTTGCTATGCGAACTGGCTCAGCTTTCATTGCTCCATAGGCAGTAATAATGGAATCAGCAATCCTCTTCTTCATCTCATCGGTGCTTTTTTCGCTAACCCCATGCTCCCTGAGGTCTATCATATGATCATACATGGCTTCCAAAGACGGTTCCATGATTGTGGTATCACATCTGGATATATAATTCGAAACTCCCTGAAACAATATGTGTGACTTATTGACATACTGGAAAAAATGTACTAAAGATTCATTTTTTTCCTAAATCAGTCTTGAAGCCGATTTGAGATAGCGAAATTACCTGTTGAAATAGAAAAAATTTATATATAGTTTACACAATCAATGGGATACTCTACCACGATGTAACCCGGATATACACTATCAAAGGTGGTACACCGGTAAAACATTCTGGTGATGTTTGACGCTTTCACGAGAGGTGAATAATTGATAGTATTGGGAGTAGACTTGGGATATGGTGACACAAAAGTTGTTGGTCCTGATTCTGGAAGGGCTAAATTTCCATCCAGATGGGCAGCTACAGAGGCGAAGAACTGGGGAATAGGGGGATCTTCTACAATCCTCACTATAAATGACAGTGATCCGTTCTTCTTCGGTGATGATGCAACAGGAGCTGGGGTAAGGGAACCCCAGGGAGATGGAAGACTTTCGGACCCTGACTCCCTTCCGCTTCTGGCAGGTGCATTGTGGATGAGCGGCGCCGGAAAGGATGGTAATAAGGCTGACATCGTCCTTGGCAGCGGAACTCCCCTGGGAACATTTGAACATGAACTGAACGCAGCAAAGGAATACCTTCAGGGCAAGGAATTCACAATCAAATCAGTGTCAGGTGAAACAAGGACTTTCAATATAACAAAACTGATCATGAGACCACAGGGAGTGGGGGCAGCCCTTTATCTTCTGGACAAGGGTATGCTCAAGGCACAGTACGGATATGGTGTGGTGGTCGATATTGGTTCAAGGACAACTGATGTCCTGACTGTAAACCTGAAGAACATGGAACCTGTGGTTGAAATGTCATTCAGTATTCAGGCAGGTGTCGGCGATCTTGTATCAGGAATCTCAAAGGCAATTGCCAAAGAGACTGGCTTCATAGTGCCAAACGATGTTGCCAGAGAGGCAATAAGCCAGACTGTACTCTTCAAGCAGCGGGAAGTTGGTGGTCCCAAGGTTTCTGAACCAATCATGGCGAACCTTGCCAACAGGATCCTTGACAAACTCAGGGAGAACCTAAGAGAGGAACTGGACAGAATAACCGCTCTGATACCAGTAGGTGGAGGGTCATCCCTTATTGGTGACAGGCTTGAGAAACTTGCTCCAGGTGCTATGGTGAAGATTCCCCAGGAGGATATTCAGTTCGCCAATGCCCTTGGATACAAGGATGCCGCAGCCAGGTCATCAAACTGACCCGGTTAGCATATATTTTTTTATATGTCTCCTGTATGCATTCTGGTCGCCAACGGTTAGGATGAACCAAAATGCCCGAAGATGATATACCTGATGAGGATCAGGAAGACAGCGGCCAGGAGACCTACTCTCTTGAGCTTACAAAATCTGAATTTATAGCCATTAGCCTTTTGCAGAGAGAGGGTGAAACTCTGAAGGATACCATCATGCGTGTTATTCAGGAGAATATGGAATACGGGGCGATGAAGGATATTCTTCAGACCATTGACGGAAGAATTTCAGACCTGTCCAAGAAATACAAACTTTCACAGTCTTCCATAATCAATTTCAAGTATGATGTTCAGGAAGGTCTCAGGATTCCAGAAGAATTGAGGTCATCAGATGACAAGGCCAAAAAACCGGAAGCTCTCAAGCTCCAGTTGGAGAAGAAATGGGCGGAACTGGAAAAGGGCCGAAAATAAGGGCACAGCCATTTCCACAATAAATGGTTCCTGAAATTCTTGAAAAGATTATATATCCATGTGAAATGTCAGCAAACTGTTGTTTCAACTTGAAATAGCGGATATTTACAGGTGAGAAGTGAATTTATGAGATACAAGGAAAACTGTTCATCATGTGGCGTAGGCCTCGTTGACCCGGGATATTCAATATTCGAATGCCCTCAGTGCGGTGAAGAGCTGATCGGCAGATGCAAGAACTGCAGGGAACATTCTACAAGATACACATGCAGCAAGTGCTCCTTTGTCGGGCCGTAAGGTGGTAATGATGGGGGACGTTGCTGTTGTAATGCGTATACTTCCTGAGGACGCAGACAGGGATATTAACGCCATAATGGGTGCTGCAAAGGACAGACTGAAGGATAAGTGTACAATTAATAAGGTTGAAGTTCAGGAGGTAGCATTCGGCCTGAAGGCCGTCAGGCTTGAGATCATTATCCCGGATGAGGAGGGGAAAATTGACAGTGTAGAGGCAGTACTCAGCGGGATAGAAGGAGTAAGTCAGGTTGACACCGAGGACATGACTCTTGTTTAGACATGCCCCCTCTCATTCATGATTTTCTGTTCTATTTTTTCATCCCGCTCAACATTCTTATTTTTGTGGGTCTTCTGTATATTTCTCTCGTCCGTGGCAGGAATGAAAGTTATGGATTGGACACAGAAACCCCTGCCCTTGTAATTCTGCCATGCAGAGGCATAGATCATGGCATGGAGAGAAACATACGATCCCTGAAGGACCAGAAACATGGGAATTTCAGACTTCTAGCTGTTGTTGATTCTGATGATGATCCAGCTGTAAGGCTGCTAAATGAAGCAGGGATTGAACATATTAAATCAAAACCGGGAAACGGAAGTGGAAAGGTAAACGCAATTGTTTCGGCAATTGAGGAAGATAATGGTTCCCACAAGGTAACTGTGATTGTGGATTCTGATACAGTGGTGAGTGACCGATGGCTTTCCAGCCTCATTGCACCCCTGAATGACAGGTCAGTAGGGATCTCAACAACCTTCCCATTTTTCGAGCCTGTGGGAGGGCTATGGTCAAAGGTAAAGATGGTCTGGGGCTATGTGGGGCTTGGAATGATGCAGTCCAATCTCACAAGGTTCGGCTGGGGGGGTTCACTGGCATTCAGATCAGAGATGCTCACGGGGCAGGACCTGGATTTCTTCAGATCATATGTTTCGGATGACATAGCCATCACAAAAATATGCCATAAATATGGCATGAAAATTGCCTATGTTCCTGAAGCTGCCCCTTTTGTGCCTTCTCCCGACGGCTTCTCCACATTCATGGAATGGGCAAACAGGCAGACTGCCCTATCCATATATGCCACCAGAAAGGTTCTCAGCTATGGGCTCCTTTTTTATGGCGCAACATTATTTGAATTTCTATCTTCAGTAGTACTGACAGTGATTTACTGGCCTTTCTATCCTGTTCTGATTCTATTTCTCCCCTCAGTGATTAATGCTGCCAGATCCTCATCCAGATCAGGAAAATACTGGAAAAGCGGCTTCCTGATACAGTTCATGATCCCATTTGTCTATTTCTACAACCTCATCAAGGGGGGAAGAATGAGGTCAATAGTATGGAGAGGGAGAGAATACAGACTTGACAGGACCGATGATCCATAGGAAGTGCATTCTGAAGAGAATCCTAAACCAGAAATTGAGAGGAATTTTCACTATAATGATAAATACGGGGCTACCATTATAAAACATATGGAACGAGAAGGAAAACTCTTTGGGACAAACGGAATCAGGGGAACACCAAACAGAGACCTCACATCTGATTTTGCCCTTAATGTTGGCAGGGCCTGCGCAACAGTTTTTGGAACCAGGACCATAGCCATGGGAAGGGACACAAGAGACACAGGGGACATGCTCTTTTCTGCTGTTATGTCCGGTGTCCTGTCCACAGGTGTCGACGTCATTGACCTGGGGATACTTCCAACACCTGCTGTCCAGTATTACTGCAAAGTTCATGGCCTGTATGGGATTGTGATAACCGCTTCCCACAATCCTCCTGAATTTAACGGTATAAAATGCATTGACAGGGATGGCACTGAGCTGCGGCAGGAAGATGAAAGAAGGATTGAGGATGCAATACATGGAAAGAACTGGACACTGTGCCCATGGGACCGGGTGGGCCGAGTTTCAGTTGACACTAGAGGTGGTGACCTCTATATCAGCTCGGTGATCGCAAAGGTTGATGCATCCCGGATAAGATCCCGCAGATTCAGGGTTGCAGTGGATTGCGGAAACGGGGCGGCCTACCTCACCACGCCGAAACTTCTGAGGGCTCTTGGATGCAGTGTTGTGGAGCTTAATTCATATCCAGACGGACAGTTCACATCAAGGCAGTCTGAACCGAAACCCGAGAACCTTGCTGATCTTATTTCGGTGATGAAGTCCGGCAATTTCTCACTTGGCATCGCTCATGACGGGGACGCGGACAGGGCTGTCTTCATAGACGAGAATGGGAATTTCATTGACGGAGATCAGTCTCTGTCCCTGCTTATATCCAGTATTGCGGGAAAAGGTGATACTGTTGTGACTCCGGTGAGCAGCTCTGATAATCTTGAGCATATTGCCCAACAGAAAGGGTTCAATGTTGTCAGGACCAGAGTTGGGGCCCCCATTGTTTCACGCACAATTATAGAGAGAAAGGCTAAAATCGGCGGGGAGGAAAATGGTGGCGTGATCTATGGCGAGCACCAGTACTGCAGGGATGGAGCCATGACCGTTGCCCTCATGTTGAACCTTATTGCAGAGAGCGGAAAGAAAATTTCCGAGCTGGTATCATCACTTCCTGGCTTCAGGCTGTGCAGGACAACAATGAAGACAGAAGGCAGAGACCCTCAGAAAATTCTGCATGATTTGGAAAATAAGAAACTTTCAGATAATATTGACCACACAGACGGCCTTAAGATATACATGGACGGAGGATGGGCACTTGTAAGAGCATCAGGCACTGAACCCATAATACGAATTTACGGGCATGGAAAGAGTATGGAAGAGGCGGAAAAGATCAACCGGAAGGTGACCGGAATAATCAGTTCTCTTCTCTAATATGGGTGCTTCAGGGATGAATAACTGTCCCTGAACCTCAGTATGGCCGTGATATTCCCGGCTATGGCAAACCAGAGCAGCAAAATGGCCGTGGGGGTTATGTTGAATAGTAACATGTGAATGAAAAAAGGGGCCAGCAGCTGAATGAGGATGAATATCATCATGAATGCTAGCCGGTCTGCTCTTCCAAGTATTCCTGAGTAATTTCTCTTCAGGCCAAGTGCCTGGGATTGGGTACCCATGTATGAGGTCATCAATACTCCGATGAGAGCAAATATGCCAAGAAATCTTGAGCCTGGAACGCTGAAGATGAAGCCGAGCATTATCAGGATGTCTGAATATCTGTCCAGAACATGATCAACAAGGTCTCCCAGGGGTGAGGACAGGTGCTTTGTCCTTGCCACCTTTCCGTCAACAGCGTCAAACAGTGCCGAAAGTACAAGGAAAATGAAGGCAGCGATCAGATAAACTCCCCCCATCCATATGGTCAGACCTGAAAGACCTGCCAGAACAAGAGAAAGTAAGGAGATGGTATTGGGGTTCATGCCCATAAAGGGCCTGCTCAGGGATGAAATCAATCCGTCTGTTTTTCCTCTGAGGCTGTCCAGAACCATGACATTGGATCGTGATTGCCGATATAATATATATCGTGAGCAGGGGTCATAAGGAGTGCCTGGAAAAAATATCCACAATGATCTTCTTTACATCTTCAGCGGTTTTTTCCTTTCTATCTTCAACATTCATTATTCGGAATATTCTTGTTGAAGGCAGCCGATCCAGTGATTCCTGATAAATGATGTCAGAATACAGGGAATCCATGTTTTCGAATATCTTTTCCGAAGAATATCCTCTCTCCAATAGTGATTTCTCGATAAATTCAGGTTTCCTTTCAAGGATTATCACATAATCTGCCCCGAGAAGATGAGAATAATGTGATACAATGACAACGTCATTTTCCTCACTTCTGGCCCATAATTGAGCGAGGCAGTCCAAATCAACCTCGTCATTTTCCATGCATGAGTCTGAGCCAATGATTTCAAGAGCCTCAAAGCATTTTATGCCATTCTCTCTCAGAATGTGGCA
>JAMCPQ010000024.1:0-6653 GCA_023379825.1 Thermoplasmatota archaeon
GATAATGCAATAATGAGGGGAATGGATATTCTCTTTGCATTTCCATCAATATTGCTGGCAATAGCCATTGCAGTATCAATAGGGCCCGGCTACTGGACCGTCGTAATAGCGGTGATCGTCGTTACCATACCTGGATTTGCAAGGGTTGCCAGAAGTGCAGTACTTGCAACAAAGAATGATCTCTATGTCCTGGCATCAAAGTCACTGGGTGCCAGAAAATCACACATTATGATCAGACATATCCTTCCCACCGCCATAACACCAACGATTGTGCTGTATGCACTCAATCTTGGAAATGCAATAATACTTGCAGCCAGCCTTAGTTTTCTTGGAGTTGGAATACCACCTCCCACACCTGAACTGGGAGCAATGGTGACAACCGGACTTAACTATGTGGTTTCAGGGCAGTGGTGGATCTCCGTACTGCCTGGGCTGTTTATCGTTCTGATTGTCATAGGCTTCAACATGATGGGTGATGCCATCAGGGAGGCAACAGACGTTACTTTGAGGAGATGAAGATGGAAGTCTTTGAGAATAATTACAGCAACTATGTCCTGTATGTTGAAGATCTATCAGTGGAATACACAATATCAGGCAGAAGGGTGCATGCCCTGAGCCACGCAACATTCGGGCTGAAAGAGAATGAGGCAATTGGCATTGTGGGAGAAAGCGGTTGCGGGAAATCCACACTGGCGCTTGCGATTGCCCACATACTCCCTCAGAACTCTGTAGTAACATCCGGAAGGATATACTTCAAGGGAGAGGTTATTGTTGACTCAGAGAAAGGCGGGTCCTATTCTCTACAGAACAGCTCCAGGGTCAGGAAAGCTGAAAAGGAGCTGAGCACCGTCAGATGGAAGGGAATTTCCATAGTTTTTCAGGGTGCCCTTGATTCTCTCAATCCTCTTCTGAAGGTTGGGGAACAGATTTCAGATATATTCGTGTTCAGGGAAAAAATGCCAAGAGAGGAGGCGAAAACAAGATCTGTTGAACTTCTCTCAGCTGTTGGTCTTGAACCGTGGGTAATGGATTCATATCCACATCAGTTGAGCGGCGGAATGAAGCAGCGGGTGATCATTGCAATGGCAATTTCTCTGCACCCTTCACTCATCATCGCTGATGAACCCACCACTTCACTTGATGTTATAACGGAATACCGTATCATTGAGCAGATCCGCGAACTAAGGGATAAGTACAAGGTATCACTGCTAAGCATATCCCATGACATTGCCATGGTCTCCAATCTATCTGACAGGATATTTGTAATGTATGCAGGAAGAATTGTGGAGAAACTGCCTGGTGTTGATCTGGACAGTACCCTGCATCCCTATTCCTTCCTGCTGAAGGAATCGATACCGAAGATATGGGGCCAGATGGATGAACTACTTCCAATCAAGGGGGCCCCACCAGGACTGATTGAAGAGATCAGGGGATGCCCTTTCTACGAAAGATGCGACTACCACATGGACCTGTGCCAGGAGCCTGGTTCCGAGGATCTGATAGACATGGGAGGGAACCATGAGGTCGCATGCCCTGTTCTTCCCCTGGGAAAACCAGACACAGTCAGGAAGATTTCTGGCAGAAGGCTTGTCAGGCCTCAGATTGATTCTGATAAAGTACTTGAGGTTGAATCCCTGCAGAAGATATTTCTCAAAAGATCTGGATTCAAAGAGAAAAGAAGAACAGCAGAGGATGAAGTAAGAGCAGTTGATGATGTCTCCTTCTTCATAAGAAAGGGGGAATCGTTAAGCCTAGTTGGTGAAACTGGAAGCGGCAAAACGACCCTGAGCAGAATCATAGGAATACTTGAGACACCAACCTCAGGTTCAGTGAAAATAAACGGTGAAGAGATCAATTTCGAGGATGAGAAGTCACATTACCGGTTCAGGGATCATGTACAGACAATATTCCAGGATCCTTTTCAGAGCCTTAACCCCCGGTTCTCCATTGGAAAGATAGTTTCAGAGCCCCTGGATGTGATGAAAGATAAACCATCTCCAGTAGAGAGGGACAGAAAAGTCAGGGAAGCAATGAGGCTGGCAGAACTCACGCCAGTAGAGGATTACATAAATAAATATCCACACCAGCTCAGTGGAGGGCAACGGCAGAGAGTTTCCATTGCTAGAGCCCTTGTCAGGGACCCGGAGATACTTGTGGCTGATGAGCCCATATCAATGCTTGATGTTTCCCTCAGAGCAGGTGTGCTGAACCTTATGAAGAAACTGAGGCAGAACCTGCATATTTCCATCTTCTATATCACACATGACATTGCATCGGCCAGATACATAAGTGACAGGATAATGGTCATGTACAAGGGACAGATAGTTGAATCAGGAGACACAGAGACAATAATGCAACATCCAGCACACCCGTACACTGTTGCCCTGATTGTTGCAAGCATGGGTCTCAAGGGAGGGACACTGGAACAGTTGGGCGATAAGATTTTCAGCAGCCCCAAATCAGTTTTCGGGAACTCCTGCAGATTTTCCACCAGATGTCCATTTGCAACATCCAGGTGTGAGGAGGAGGACCCTCCGGAGAGAGAGATAAATCCTGGTCATCATGTAAAATGCCATTATGCAGAGGACATAGTCTCATTCACCACTGAGAACGAGATCAAACCCGGAGTCAACATGAAGTCTCTGAAAACACAGATGGGAAGATAGATCTTTTCATCCATTCTTCCTTCAATCATCTTCAATAAGCCATTCAAAAAAAGGAATTTATCTATTCAATCACGACATCATGGGTCATGGGATTCGACTGTGAGAGTCTTGGAAGCCTTGTGATATACAGGAAGGATGGAACCAAATTCACCATTGACCATAAAGGGGCAGTAGCCATCTGCCTTGAATCCCAGGAAACTGGAAAGATGCTGGAGGACATAATCGCCGAGAAATATTCCACTACAGTGAAGACCATCAGAATTATGTGATGCTGATGAGTGACAGAATTATTCTGATACACAATCCTCGCCTATTTTCCTCCGATCTGCTAAATTATCTCAGAGTACATCATCCCGGAATGATTGTCCTGGAATCAGCGCAGGAACTTATGGAAGCATTGAAGGACTTCAGCGGTGTCATAATACTGAATTCATTTCCTGAACAGTTCCACCAGGTTCTGGAGATGTCAGATCCCTCTAAGGTTTCAGTCATCTGCTCTGTTCCCCTTGGTGAAAGAGAAACATACAGAAATGGCCTCCAATTCGTGAATGGAATTTTCAGGATTTCCGATCATGGAGATCCAGAGCTTTTCGTAGAGGGCCCAGAAAATAAAACCGAACAATCGCTGGCAGGAATCTTCAAGAAATGCAGAATAACCACTGTGGACAGGGACGATTTAGATCTTATGGCTGCCGAACTTATCCTTAGGCCGATGATTGTATCCCTCATATCGGGTAGACTTATGATAGAGGGTGAGAGGTCACTGCTTTCCGATTCCCTGAAAGCTATGGCAATTTCCACATATTCTGTTGAGATAGCACTCGCCAGGGATGCCCTGAGGTATAACAGGTTCTCCTCTGACAGTTTCTCTGACATAGAGAGAAAAATCAGGGAGGTCTGGAATGATCTTTCCAACTACTGATCCAGTAGAGAATTGTATGACAGTGAAAAAGAGTTATAGTCATTTTCCTATTAGGTTACATTGCAGAGCAGGAAGTCAGACAATTACCTGATATTCGTAATTATCATAATAATTGCAAACACTCTGATCTATTCCACTATAGATTTTCTTAAATACTCCAGTTATAGCGCAAGCGTCTTCGACCTTGGTGTGTCAGCCCAGACATTGTATAATGTTACCCATGTTGGTATAAATGCCTCAAACCTGGTCATTAACAAACTGATCTATATTCCACTTGGAATTCTGTATTCCATATATCCTGTTCCTGTTGTGCTGCAGTACATTCAGGCCTTTATCCTGTCCCTTGGGGCTCTTCCCATCTATCTTATTTCAAGAGAACTCACTGGAAAGAAAGGTTTGTCACTGGCTTTTTCCATACTGTGGATTCTCTATTACCCCCTTGGCGGAGTTTACTGGTTTGACTTCCATTTCATGAGTTTATTCCCAACACTCTTCCTCTTCGGAATATATTTCTATTTCAAAGGAAAGACAACATATTCCATGATTTTCCTTGTACTGGCCAGTATAACTGACTTCCTTGCGCCCGTTATAGTTGCATTCTTCGCAATATATGTTATGAACAGAGATTTAGGTCTGAAAGGAGTGAACCCCTACAGAAACAGGCTTTCTATGCCCATACTTGTGATCACATTTGCTATCTTTCTCCTCATTGTGTACTATTACGGCCCCTCCTATTTTCTGGAATATATAAACAGGCAGATCCTAACATACAACCCGCAGGGTTCTCCTGTTGAGGCAACAATATCATACAAGGTCGGCTATTTTCTCTACCTGATGCTGCCACTTCTTTTCCTGTCATTTGCTGGTTTTGAATTTCTCCTGACACTGGTCCCTTATGTTGCCCTTGCAGTTGTCAACAGCTATTATCCTTATGTGAATACCATCATGTACCAGTATCCGTCACTCACTGCTGCTTCATTATTTGTGGCTGCAATAATTGGGATATCCCGCCTGATGAAAGGAAAGAAGATCAGGATCAGCTACAGAAATGTTAAAAGGGTTGCAGTAGCCCTCATTGCTTTCAATATTTTCCTTGCTGCTTTTCTATCCCCTGTCGGTAATTTATTTACCCAGAGCCATGTGGGAAATACTGTTACCTCCTACATGGCCGGAATGGGGGAGAACTACAATGCCAGAAGCTACATGGATTACAACCCGAACCTGTCATACCTTAACAGAGCCACACTATACATTCCCGTTGGTTCCTCCATTCTGATTCAGGACAATATGCCACAGATGGTTCAGGACTACAACTGGACACTTCCATTTGAATACAATTACTCTCTTCCAGACAGATATGTGGCCATTGATACCTACAGCCCCGATTTCACTCATTTCTACCTTGGGAAGAATTCCTCAAGGAATATGATGTATATGGTAAACGGTTTCCTGGCCAGTTCCACATACAGCATCATTTACCAGTTTGGAGGAATTGTCTATATGGAAGAGGGGGCACACGGACCTTCTGCATTCTCAGGCATAAGGTTTTCAATGGGACCGGAGAGCATTTCCCATATAAGCAATGGAATTGATGGGACAATACTGGTCCCCGGGAATTACACAATATCAATGTCCCCGGAAATATCGATTTCGGCAAAAACCATGAATATAACCATGCAAGTACTTACAAATCCCTACGGAATTAAAGAATACCTGAATTTAACTCTTCATAATGATGGAAAAGGATTCATTTCATATCTTTACCTGAACAGATTCACCGAGATAAAAGGGCTCTCATCAAATGGTTCTGGAACTGTCTCAGGAAACTTATCTCTTCAAATTGCCCAGAATTCTGTCCTTTGATTCTTTCATTATAAGTGGCAATCACAATTACTTATAGATAACGAATTTAAAATACCCGGAATTACTAAACCATCTAGTGTCAGATGGAATCAGACAAAACACTCACGGAGATGGCTTACAAGCATATTTTTGATGCAATAATGTCAGGCAGGTACAGATCGGGGCAGTCTCTGAGCCCGGACAGCATAGTTGCCCAGCTCAACATAAGCAAGACCCCAGTAAGGGAAGCGCTTGTTGAACTGGAGGCAGAGGGCATAATATCAAGAAACGGGCGTTATTACAACGTTATATTTCTTGATCAGAAGGATATTCTTGATCTGTATGAACTCCGGGCCATTCTGGAGTCCGAGGCCGCCGCACTTGCATGTGAGAGGGTGGACCAGAACCAGATACAGGAACTGAAAGAGGCGCTCAGGCTGATCCGGGAGGCAGTTTCGGAAGAGAACCCTGAACCAATAAAACTTGCCGACCTGAACGGGAAATACCATGCCCTCATAGCAAAGGCAAGCGGAAACAGATACCTGGCTGAGTATACAAGCTCCATAAGGCTCAAGCTCAAGATTATCCGTACAACCCTCTTTACAAGCTACGACAGAAGAATGGAAGAGGTGGAGGAGCATGAAGCTATCCTCAGTGCCATTGAGAGGGGAGATTCAGAACTTGCAAGAGCAAGGGTCAGATCCCACATGTTCAAGGTAATCAACTATCTGAAGAACAATGTCCTGAACAAGATTTACTGAGACCTTATCATTTTCAGACATATCCTCTTTCAACAAGGCTGAGTACTCTTTTTTCCCAGAATTCCGGTTTCAGTGCAGAGTAGGCCAGAAAAGAGCCGAAAATAAGAATGGGCACTATAGCTGAAATCGGAAGGAATATTATAAGGAAATAGGAAAACGCAAAGATGAATGTGGGAATGGCCGCAATGAAATTTCTTGCAGAACTTCTTCCCTGAGAAGCTCCGGTTTCTGTAACCTGAACAGGCCTTGCGAAGCTGGAGAATATTATGAAGTTTGAAACGTAGAGCGGCGTTATTACAAGCAGAATAATGAAGAAAGCGGGTGTTATGGGATATCCTATTAAATCCATTATGAGAATTGCCAGAACAAATGGAGCTTCCAGTACAAGAGTCTGAAGCATCTTTGATCCTATGGTTATCAGATAATATGTCCGCTGAGGAAATGCAGTGGCAGTCACCCACA
>JAMCPQ010000024.1:7195-13190 GCA_023379825.1 Thermoplasmatota archaeon
ATGGCCGGTACCCTGTTATATGAGGAAATTGCCAGAGGAGTTATCAGAAAGCCAAGCAGAAACCCGTCAATTCCTATCTCAGTCATTCCTGCAGGGTTTCCGGAATATGAGAATATTGTCCCTACTGAGAGAATGAAAAATATTGCCCCGAAAGAGAGAAACTGGACCACAAAAACAGAGGATATGAGTGTTCTCTTTGAAACAGGGAGCTGAAGGAGGAAATCCTGATCCGATTTGGAAAATGGTGCTCCAGAACCAGTGACCACAGTGATCAGGATGAGCAGAATCAGGAATATGGAGAGGTATATTGTTGAGACGCCTATTCCAGCTGACTTCAGGCCGGAGCTTGATATAAACAGATAAGAGAATATGTCAAGAAGACCTACAGCAACAAGAAACCCGAGATATCCTCTTGAGAAACGTGATTTCAGAAGGAGCGACAGCACCTTACCTGACATTCTTCATCATCCTTGAGATAATGGCTTCCACCGGTTCATCGGACTGCCCCAGATTCCTGAGCTCGTTCCTCTTTCCTTTCCATATCTCCTGTCCCCTGGCCATTATTATTACGTCGTCGGTGAGCCTTTCAGCAATGCTCATAATATGAGTTGATATTAGAAATGTTGAATTCATCCTGGAAAGTATCTGAATCACGTTTTCCTGAGACGGGATGTCCAGATAGTTAAGTGGTTCATCCATCAGAACTATCCTGGGCTGATGAATGATGGACATGGCAACTGAAACCTTCTGTCTTGTACCCCTTGATACCTTCAGTATCTTGGTGCTGAGAAAATCCTGTAAACCAAGTTCAGATACCAGATAATCAATCCTGGACTCCAGATCCTGTACTCCCCTGATTGCTCCCACATACTGGAGGTTCTCCTTGACAGTGAGTGAAATATAAGGAGTGGCATCCTCTGGAAGATATCCGAGTAACTTCTTTGCTTCCATTGAGTCCACAGGATAACCCCCCAGTGTTATATCACCGAAATCCGGTTTCATCAGGCCTACAAGCAGCTTGAGAACTGTTGACTTCCCTGCTCCATTTGGGCCCAGTAAGGCAACTCTGTTCCCACAGCTGATATCAACAGTGAGGCCGTTGATAGCTCTGGTCTGCCCGAATGTCTTGGTAATATTCATGGCCCGGACGCAAGAATGATCAAGTATCTCAGGAGCAGTAAGCATTTATCTGGACAATCCTGTATGGTATAAATGATTTTCAATACAGTTGAGAGAAGGAAATGGCAATGTTGATTAAGGTTGTACAGTTGTATCAGAGTGCACAAGGTTTGCCCGGTCTGCAGGAAGGATTCTATCCTGACAGGGTCACAGTTTGTCTATGGTTCATATGTATGTGCAAACTGTGGATACACTGGAAGTTTCTTCATGGAGATGGATGATGACAACTACCGGGCATTTTCAGAGGACAATGAAGATGATGAAAGCACTTCATGAAGATAAGGCCTCTTCAATTGCCCTGTCAAGTTGTGGATCTGTTCCGGATGAGTAAGCCTGGGGAGGGTTATCTATCTCAATATCAGGATCGGTACCATAGTTCTCAACAGCGAATCCAACATCCCTGAAACTGAATGCGAACTGGGGCTGCGTTACCTCAGTATTATCCACAAGTGTGTAATCAGGATTTATTCCAACCACACCTCCCCAGGTTCTTTTACCTATAAGTTTTCCAAGCCCCATCAGTTTGAATGAATGCGAAAATATGTCACCATCGGATCCTGTATATTCGTTAGTAATTGCTACTATCTTTCCTGAAACAGAATATGCCGGATACGGCACTTTATTGCCATACCTTGGCTGGTCAAACCCAAGCCTTCTGCGATTCAGCTTTTCAAGCAGCAGTTCAGAGACATGCCCCCCACCATTGAAGCGCACGTCCACTATAAGTGACCTGTATCTTGTCTCTGATTCGAGAAGCCTGAAGAATTCACTGAAACCTGCCGGACCCATATCAGGAATGTGAATGTATCCCACTTCATTGCCGGATCTCTCGTGAACATACTTCCTGTTTCTTTCAACCCAGCTCCTGTATCTTATGTGTCTGTCATCTCCCAGTGGTTTAACCGGGATAGAATACTCACTCTCCTTATTCCTGAATCCAAGCACAACAGTCTTATCCCCAATTCCCTTAAGTGAACTGCAGAGATCAAAGAGAGTCCTGACCGGCCTGGAGTCCACAGAAACAAGTATGTCACCTTCACGGACTGAATAACCAGGAACCACAAGGGGGGATTTCTCATCGCTGTTAGTTGGATCACCCTGGTAAATCCTCCTGACAGAAACACCAGCCTCTGTGATTGAGAAATCTGCTGCCAGCCTGGCTACTGGTTCAGTTTCTCCATCAGTTATCTCAGCCCCGATTTCATAGCAGTGGGAAGTCCCCAGTTCACCCATCATGCTTCTTATGATGTCGGATAAAGCGTATCTGGAACCTACCCTTTCAAGAAGAGGTTCATACCTTTTCAGGACATTGTCCCACATAGCATCTATCTTTTCCCTGTTCCAGTAGAATTCCCTCATGAGAACCCATGTTTCTCTGAACATCTGACGGAACTCCTGTCTCCTGCTGGACCTTACCACAATGCGATCGAGATCTATTTTAAAGAAATCATCGGAGTCGGAATCTGAGAGATTAATATCACGGATGCTGCTTTTCGCAATTACCAGGTTTTCTCCGTCGGATATTGCTATCTTTTCACCACCTGAGGATACTGAGAAACCTGCAATTGAGGTTGCAACCGTTTTGAGGCGGTTTTCACGGAGATCATATGCTTCCAGGATTCCACTGGCCTTCTCTTTCCTGCTGAATAGATAGTATTTCATTGATCCCTCTACCGGGAACTTCAGTGAGAAAAGAGTGGAATCAGCGAATGCAATATCATAGTAATCTGCTATTTCCATTGGAAATGGCACAGATCTCATTTCAATTCCACTGAAATCTATGACTTCCAGTTTCTCATCCTCAGGATGAATTGAGTCCGTGAATGGTGATTTGACTTCACCTGTCAGAGTTGTAAGATAGGGTCTGGATGCCATGGGATAACTGAGCTGGAACGCTACCTTATCATAAACAGGGTCAAGTTCTCTCTGTGATATATAGGCAAGGAAATGACCTGTTGGGTCAAATACTGGATTGGAGTCCTTGTAGCCTTCACTGGTTACCGGGAACTCTTTTCTGTCCTTCAGGTCAAAAATTCTGATCTGGGATGAGGATGTGGTTGTGTAAAATGTATATGCAATATATCTCGAGGTGTGGTGCCAGTTCAGGTCGCATATCTTACCATCTACTGCCCTGCTGAGAAGCTCAGTTTTTCCTGTCTCCGTGTCCAGAATATGAAGCTCGTATCTGTTGTTTGAGAACGCGATAATTCTGCCATCTGGTGAAGGGGATATCTCAGATATTATTCCACAGTTCAGTGAGAAAGATCGAACTTCTTTCCCTTCTGAGCTGAATATGCCAATTGAATCCTCTCCTTCTTTATCATGTACAGCAGCATATTTCCGGTCTTTTATATGCACCATATGCTTTATCCTCCCTTCACCAGCAGTGATTGTATGTAAAGGACCCCTGATAGCATTGAGGACTTTCCCCTGTCCCCGGGAAATGAGATTGAGGTTCTCTCCCGAACTGTCCAGGCCAAGATGGGAGGAATAAGCCCGTGGATCATGGCTTACCCAACCAACCCGCTCGTGATCCAATATTACATCCGGTTCCAGTTTCTCCGGCTCTGAATCAGGTGTTTTCATCAGATATATGTCTGCCCCCTTGGAAAATACAATCTTTCCATTATGGCCAGATGCGTTTCTGTGATAGAATTCGTCAGGTACTGTGTGCCTTCTCAGATCACCGCCTTTAGTGTCTATAGAATATATTGCACCGGAGCCTTCATGATCAGAAATGAAGTAAATCCTGCCACCCATCATGAAGAGGGAATTGACGTTGTACCCGTTATCAAAAATTACTGAGAACTTTCCAGTATTGCCAGTGTCTGCCCATATTACACCATGCGTTCCTCCACGGTAATGCTTCCAGTGTGGAAGCTCCCTGGTATTTCTCCCAATGACAGTGGAATTTTCATGAAATAGTATATCTGTGGCGGGCCCAAGGGAAAGGTTTCTGTAATTTCTATCCCCATCTATGAGAAATAATTCCGTGTACCCCCTGTTAAATGCTTCTATATTAGAGCTTATAATGAGGTCCCCATCTCTGCTGAATCCACCAACTGAAGTCACAGGAGACCCAAGATTTGTGCACTGTCTGATTATTCCACTTTTCAGATCCACATGATATACTTCTGATACCAGAGGGTCTGAACTTGTAATAAGCCTGAAATAAATGCCAGTTCCATCAGGTGAGAATCTGTTCTCACATACCACCCCCATGTTATGGACCAGACGTTTTGTCTGCATGCTATCCAGATCCAGGAGGTAGAGGTCATCCTGTGCAACAAATGCTACATTGCTGCCATATACAGATGGGTATAGGAAATATGGTTTCATTTAAGGATATGTGACCGGAATAGTTTAATGTTATCTAAACACCTTAGCCATTACTTATAATCACGATAATGCAGGTTGGGATGTTCATTAAGATGGGGCATGCCAAATTAAAAATATTTTATCAATTATTTTCCTGAAAATACTTGTAAAAGAAAATTATTTAGTTTATTATATCATCGGCAAAAAATTAATAAAGTTTTTATAACACAATCCCGTATATTTTGATCAGGCGATAATATGAATATGGAGGTCTAAAAATGACAGAAGATGAAAATGTATTCGGGAAAGTATTCCAGGTTGATCCGGCGCCTCTTGGCCTTACAGGTTTTGCTCTGACCACATTTTTGTTGAGCTTCACAAATGCTGGGCTTATCCATGCCACAGGCGGTACAGGAGCAGCGGTTGCATTTGCCTTTGCTTATGGAGGTATAGCACAGCTCATTGCAGGGCAGTGGGAGATGAGGCGGGGCTCTCAGTTTGGATTTGTGGCCTTTTCATCCTATGGTGCATTCTGGCTCTGGTACGTATTTATAGTGGTATTCAGCCATTTCGGGGTCATATCTGTGGGAAATCAGGCTCTTGGATTGTCACTGATACTTTGGGGATTCCTGACGCTTTACCTGTACGTTACTGCAATCAGGCTGAATCTGGCACTTAACCTTGTGTTTCTGTTCCTGTGGCTTGCGTTCTTCTTCCTTGGGGCAGGGGACCTGACTGGATCAGTAGTACTGACACACATTGGTGGATACACAGGAATACTGGCTGCATTCTTTGCAATGTACACAGCATTTGCAATAGTCACAAACAGCAACCATGCTGGAAGAATTCCACTAGGTCCGGGATTGAAGAAAAAATCCTGAACCCATTTTATTCTCAATTATTTTTTAATTGAATAACGTTCCATCATTGCAGCGACCATGTCTGCATCACTGCTGTTTTCTTTCTTCAGGTTTTCAATAACCCTGTACCTGTCCGCCATTGGCCTGTTCTGGCTCAGCTTCATCTTGCACTTTATATCTGAGACATCCAGCCTGAATCCCACTATTTCATCAACCATTTTCTCATAATATGGTTCTCTATCTCTTCCAAGAGAAGCCCATTCCGGATCATAAAGTCTGGAGAGCTTCAGTATTATTTCTTTAGAGTCTTCTCTTGTTACAGTATGGAATATTCCAGACATCCTTACTGCGGAGTAGTTCCATGTGGGAACTGACTTCTCAATTGTATACCATCTTGGTGAAATGTAATGGTGAGGCCCCAGGAAGAGGATGGTTGATTTTTTTCCCTCAGCAGCCTTCCAGTGAGGGTTTGCCCTGGCCATGTGCCCCCTTAATGTTACTCGTTCTCCATTTCTATCTGCAAGAACAGGAATTAAAGTATTCAGAACCTCATCCCCGGATGCCGAGAGGAGGATGGCAAAACTGTTCTGACCGATAAAATCCATAACAGTGTCCAGATCCTTTACGTCGAAGTAATC
>JAMCPQ010000025.1 GCA_023379825.1 Thermoplasmatota archaeon
ATGTGCATAATTCAACACAAGTGCACACATTGATATAAAATATTCATGTCAAAATAATTCAAAGGTCAGACACTTGTACTGACAATATATATCTATGCTACATCTAATAGTTATTATATTATTTCATTTCATTCCATGAGCCAGAAGCATACCAAAGTAATTCTCGACATAATGGTAATCGAGAACCATCTTCATCCCGGAATTCTTCAAGAACCCACGGAGTATGACCATGTTCCAGTAGCTGTCCGGCTTCGCCTCACTTATCATGTCATCCTGCAGATCCTCCACACCGTCGAGAGAGCCAGATTTGAAGAATTTAACAATTCTATCTTCATATGTTCTGGCGTAGTCCGAAAACCCATATGGTCCGGAAGCGTTGTGAGTATGTGCCTGATCAGCGCTGAAAATTACACTGACCTTTGTGTCCATGTTGTCTATGGCATACCATATGCTCTCCCCCAGCTGCATCAGCTTCATCCGGTCTGTTGTTCTGGGTTGACCTATTATTGCCACACGCTTCTGTTTGAAAAACGTCAGCGGAATTATTGTCCCGAAATCCTCTGGAAATGTTGAAAGCGGTCCTGCTGATGTTGCAAAATTAACCTCCACAAGATCTTTTCCGAACTCGGACACAATATTCCTTACCAGCTGCTTGTCTGTCTTGTGTGAAGACTTGAGCAGTGCGGTCTTAATCTGATACTCGCCATAAAGATTCTCAGTATTGATAATTGCAATTCCCCTGGATAGGCTTACCCCATGAGGAGTGAGAACCAGAATTGACTCGGAATTATCACCTGAGGTTACCTCAGTGATTTTGTCTCGAAGTTCCTTGCTCTCCTTGTTTGGATTATCCAGAATTTCATCACCATGTGGAATGACATAAAGTCTCTCAAGTGTCATGATTCATTATCCCCTTTCCTGCCTTAAAGTTAGCTTCTTTTCAATAGAAATAAGAATATGACCACCCCCGTGAGTTATCATACTCTTAAAGGTCCAAAGGTAATGCTATAAATAAAAGAATAAGATAAGGTAGAGCGCATTTGGTGTCCGATTATCATCAGGATAAAAACGATACCTATGAAGGTGTTAAATTGAAGAGAAGTTCAAGAGATTGGAAGAAGAGAGGGAACATGCGTTGGAAGTGGAGAAAGAAACGCATCAGAAGGCTGAAGAGATCAAGAAAGGCAAACAGAGAATGATCTCTCTGTTGCCATTGTGATCAATGGTTCCACTTTTAACATAATTTGGCATTTCCGTCATTGCAGCATCAGTGTAATTTATTTAAGTTAGTATTGTGTTTTTTAAGGGATTTCTGAATATATAGCCAGAGGGTTTAAGGTTCATTGGTCCTCGCATTAGAAAAAAACTATCAAAGGATTTCAGGATTGATTTTATTTCTTATTACTGTAGACACCCTGTGATTCTATGGAAATATCTATTTATAATCATAACCAATACTCATTGACCCCCTGGAAGATGTGACGGGATTGATAAAACATCTTATCCTGCCATCCTGATAGGGAGGGAGCATGGGGTAATCAGGCTATCCTAGCGGGCTCCAGTCAGGTAATGATTAACTATGGGTCACCTGATAAATGATGAGTGACTGGAACTATGAACCGGAAGAGACCCGTAGATCTGGGTTCGAATCCCAGTGCTCCCACTACAAAAGAATCCATTACTTTAGTTTCTAAGACATTGTATTTTTTATTCATAATTATTTCTCCGCATGACACTTACGTATGATATTGTTAACGAACCCCGAACTTTATGTTAAAAGTATGATTTTGATTGTGGCTAAATGTCAGAAGAAATTTCAGTTTGCTTTTCATAAAGTTAAATTAAGAAACTCTAGAGGAATACACAACTTTCATTTTGACTGCCCTATTTCTGCACTCTCAATGTTCCTGTAAAACCTGCTGATTCCTCCTTCCTATGGCAGCCTTAATTCTTTTTTCTGCTATATCTATGTAAGTCGGGTCAACATCGTACCCAACAAAATGGCGCTTAAGTTCTATGGCCGCTACAGCCGTCGTGCCGCTTCCCATAAAAGGGTCCAGGACCAGTTCGCCCTCAAAAGTGAATAGTTTTATGCATCTGGCAGGGAGATCTACGGGGTAAGAAGCCGGATGCCCGACCTTTGTTGCAGATTCTGCGTTGAATGACCAGACGCTCCTGGTATACTCTATGAACTCTTCCCTGGTGATTGTCGATGTCATTTTTCTTTTATGCCTCTGGTGAATGACTCCTTTGAAAAGATAAGGATGTACTCGTGAGAATCCCTGAGAACAGGGTTTTTTGCAGACATAAATGTCCCCCCATGCAACCGATGAGCTGGCAGTTCCACCTTTGTCCCAGATGACTTCCCCCCCTCATAAGGAAGCCCAGATCTATAAGGTCCTGAACTATAAATGTATGCAGCGGTATGTAGGGTTTTCTTCCCAGATTTGCAATGTTTACGCATATTCTCCATCCAGGCACGAGAACTCTGTAAACCTACTTCCACACAGATTTCAGAAATGACCTGTATTCGCCGAGAGACATATCTTTGTCATAGAGCTTACCCGCATTGTAAGGAGGTGATGTCACCATAAGGTGAACACTGTTATCGGGAATTTCGTCCATGCTTTCTGCCGATTTACAGAATATTCTGTCCACAACATTGTCAGGGATGGCATTCTCATGAAAATCAACATCCTCTTTTCCCCTTGAGAAACCTTCGTATAGTCTGCTATTATAGAATTTAGAGGAGTCGTGGTTGGCCCTTGCAGGGCTTCCGAATGAGCTTGTTTGAGAGCCAGATTTTCTTTCGTAATGCTTCATGTGTCTGTGCCCCACAATTCAACCCACCTTTTGAAAGGGTTATAACTGATCTCTTTCCTAATCCAGTCAATCTTAATAACTCTGGTTTCGTTATTCTGTATCAGCTCAGTCATTGCGGCATCTGAAATCTCTATGCCACGAGGATTTGTTCCCTGTTTCGGCAGTACCATGTATTTTTCTCTCCCCATATTGTTCAATGCCTCGTGCTGAACTTCCCTTGGAACATAGTACAGTCCTCCGGTGGAGTTACAGTATATATGAACCAGAACCATATCATATCTCGGTATCCAGGTTTCCACGAAATATCAGGCTTTCTCTGCGTCAACAGTCCATATAAGCTTAACTCCTGAGGGCTTTCTGCCTGATATTGTTTTGATTGAGAGGGGTTCACCGAAAAGTCTCACATCCACCTCTGGTTCCGTTATGGGAAGGTTTGATTCCACATCCTCCTCTCAGAATTTGTAAATGAGCAGAGAGGTTATGATCCTTTCCCTGACAGACCCTACTTCCATTCCAATCTTTCTATCCCTGGAACTTTCAAGTTCGGCCAGCTGGAAAAGGTAAGGCAATCTCTCTTTTATTCTATAGACAATAGAACTGTCTTCAAATAACTGAAGAATTTGCCTGTTCATCATATACTATATGGGTCATAGATTATTTAATTGCTTTTTCCTGCCCTTAACGTTCTTTCTTTTTCCCACAATATTAAGGATGAAAGAGAAGAATAACATCACAAAGACAGCAACAAACATCCCTGGTTTCTCAGGTATGTCAGTTCCAGGCTGCATCGAACAG
>JAMCPQ010000026.1 GCA_023379825.1 Thermoplasmatota archaeon
TTTCCCCACCGATATCTATTATGTCAGGCTTCTGATCCAGTATTTCAGTCAGGCCTTTCATGTTATGCAGAAATCTGGAGCCTTCATAGAAAGAATCAGGTGTACTGTTAACGATGGCCATAATTTCCGTTCTTTTTAATGTGTCCTGCCTGGAATTTAATTCCATCCTGTAAATATCTTTTACAGATTCCGGAGCATTTAGGTATTCTAATATTCCAAGGTTTATTAAAACAGACCGTTCAAGCCTGTAGAGGAATAACTCTTTCTTCCCCGCTGATATTTTCTCAACGGGAGTTACTTCTGATACAGGAATTCTTGATTCAGAAAACAGTTCAAAAATGGATCCTGTAGTACCATCCGGAAACGTAAACTCATCATTTCTGAGCATTATGTCCAAATTTTCTCACGTAGTTGCGTAGGTCAATTCTATAATTAATTTTTAACAATTGAGAGAATTTCCTTTAGGGTAACCCTATAAATCTAAAGTTTAGGAAAACTGGGCTTTTAATGGAAGAACAGAAAATCATGTATAAGATATATTATGTATGCTTATTATATCGGTACTTGTTCCTTTGTAATTAGTTGTCTTCATAGTTAAATTGTCAATACTTGAGAATGGTTTTATTTTCAGAATATCAGTTTTCACTAGGTCATATCCGATGTATTCATCTAAGGTTGTAATGTATCTATTCCACACATCGTTTCAAAAATAATAGTTATTAATTCAGACTTAGGCTGAGATAACTAAAATTTTAAGTTTGAGAAACCTGATAATACTAATGAAAGCTAATTGTATTATTCCAATGATCCATGATAATAAGGACCAGCGGAGATAACACCTTCACCGCATCATGAATAGGTCTCAGCTGGCACCCGATATGATATTTTACATCCAAACACATATATATAAATATGTAAATATATAGATACTAAAGCCTGGAAATTATCAAATTGTGGAGTGATAACAGAAGAGCAATATTATAACCACAAGAATTGGCATTTCAATAAGGGCAAACCATGGATAAACATCACTTTGACAATCCTATTTAAGTTGATATGAACCTGGATACAATAAAAAAGATTAAGAGTATAAACTTGTATACATTTTAATATGTTATTTGCCAGAATATTTTTCGGAAAATCTCGAAATTCTGAGTTTCACGTTAAACTTAATAACGTCTTTTGCCTACCTAATCTCCACAATAATTATAACTGAGGCTTATGTCTAAGATTAATTCTGAAGAACAGGAAGATGGCATTTTGCCAAGAAATTTCACAAATATAGATGAACTGTCGCTTGCGATAAGTAAAGGCCTGAGCCTCCAGAACCGAAGCATGAGTCAGGAGGAAGCCTTTGAGGCAGCTGAGCACCTCATAAATTTCTTCGGGTACAATGACCGTGTAATAGACAATATGCTGGAGCCAGAGGACAGAGATGCCTTCTATACAATGGAGGACATAGGTGTTCTTCAGACTGAGCGGGAGGAAACAACACTGTTTGATGGTAGGGAGTGGCGAATCCATTACTGGATTCTCAACGTGGGCAAGATAATTCAACTCTCAAGGATAAAGGAAACCAGCAGGAAGGTGGAAAAGGACGAATCCTTCCAGATTTATGACGAGATACCCGATGAATACTGGAAGCCTAATTAGGTGGTTTTTTGCACGTAGCCATCCTCGACAGAGAGAAGTGCCATCCAAAGCGATGCCATCATGAATGCCAGTTTTTCTGCCCTCCCGTGAGGAGTGGAACACCAACTATAGAATTTCCTGAGCAGGACAGCCAGGCAGTTATAAACGAGCCCCTCTGCATAGGGTGCGGCATATGTGTACACAGGTGCCCCTTCGGTGCAATAAAGATAATCACTGTTCCTGATGAGCTGAACAGGGAACTGGTTCATCAGTATTCGCAGAATTCATTCAGGCTATATTCTCTTCCTCAGATTTCGGCATCAAAGGTCGTCGCACTTCTGGGTCAGAATGGGCTTGGAAAATCAACCACACTGAGGATACTTTCAGGAATAACAATACCAAATTTTGGAAATTTTGAACGCAAACCTGACAAAGATGCCGTAATTGATTACTATCAGGGCTCCGTTATGGGTGATTACTTCAAGCGACTATATTCCGGAAACCTCAGGGTGGTCCTGAAGGACCAGAATGTCGATCTTATACCAAAAGTTGCTAAGGGAACAATAGGAGGTCTTCTGAAAGCCTCAGACCAGTCAGGGAAATACGATGACATAGTGGCACGGCTAAATCTCACAAATTCCGTTAACAAGGATGTTACAAGCTGTTCCGGTGGAGAGCTTCAGAAACTGGCAATAGGACTTTCTCTTATTAAGGATGCTGATGTGTATCTTTTTGATGAGATGTCCTCATATCTGGATATCTCAGAAAGGATAAACGTGGCAGGAATCATTCAGGAAATATCCAGAAACAGGATTGTCATGGTTGTGGAGCATGATCTTGCCCTCATGGACTGGATAGCAGATGAGGCACATCTTGTTTATGGGAAAACAGGGGCATATGGAATAATAAGCAAACAGAGGACAACCAACAAGGCGATAAATTCATTTCTGGAGGGATACCTCAGGGAGGAGAACACACGTATAAGGAGTTATTCCATAGATTTCTCCGAAAAGACAGACAAAAGGACAAAAAGCGGAGCTGTACTCACAGAATGGTCAGATCTAAACACTGATCTTGGAGACTTCCATCTGAGTGTTGAATCCGGCAGAATCGAGGTTGGCGAGGTGGTTGGAGTACTGGGAAAAAATGCTCTTGGAAAATCAAGCTTCGTAAAGGTCCTTGCAGGTGTACTGTCCCCAGGCAAGGGAGAGATTGCTCAGAAAGTAACAGTTTCCTATAAACCACAGTATATATCCAGCGATTTTGATGGCACAGTGAGAGAACTTCTTTATCAGACTTTCCTGGATGAAATGGACTCGGGAATGATAAAAAATGAAATAATTCACCCTCTTGATCTCGAAGAGATCTATGACAAAGTAGTGAAAGAGCTCTCAGGAGGAGAGATGCAGAGGCTTGCCATAGCTCTGACACTTGGAAAGAAGGCTGACCTGTACCTACTTGATGAACCCTCAGCTCATCTGGACAGTTCATACAGAATGTCGGCCTCAAGAATAATAAAGAGAGTCATGGAAAACAACAGGACAAGTGCACTTGTAGTTGATCATGATGTCTATTTCATAGATCTGATCTCAGATTCGCTCATGATCTTCAGTGGGAGCCCTGGGATTGATGGAACTGCCAGAGGGCCAATGCCAATGCGTGCTGGAATGAACATGTTCCTCCGGGAGGTGGGCGTAACATTCAGAAGGGATGCCCTTACTAAGAGGCCCAGAATCAACAAAACGGACAGCAGACTCGACAAAACCCAGAAAGAGAGTGGAAATTATTACTACTCAGAGGCCTGAAGGAAGAGAGATGTTTGAACCACTTTCTAGGGACGGATTGGCAAAGACGGCTTTTTTTTACACACCGCATGGAAAAATAAGCACTCCAAATATCCTTCCAGTCATAAATCCTAACCTAGCAACAATGTCAGTCTCTGAGATGAAAAGGCTTGGCATGGAAGGTCTGATCACCAACAGTTACATAATTAGGAGAACCGATAAACTCAGGGAGAAGGCAGAGTCATCTGGACTCCACAGGCTGATTGGGTTTGACGGTCCTATAATGACAGATTCAGGCACATTCCAGAGCCATGTCTATTCCGAGATTGAATATGACAATATCAGCACTTTTGAATTTCAGAAGAAAATAGGCAGCGACATAAGCACAATTGTGGACATATTCACAGAACCAAATTTCTCGTGGAAACAGGCAAAAGAAGCTGTTCTCGAGACAAAAAGAAGGCTGGACGAGATCACCGATGCCGGGAAGACAATAGTCGCAGGCCCCATTCAGGGTTCTGTCTACCCGGATCTCAGGAGAATGTCAGCGGAGTTGATGAGCACTGGCATTTCCGGATATCTGCCTGTTGGAGGTGTTGTACCTCTGCTCGAGAACTACCGCTATGATGCACTTGTTGACGTAATTATCAACTCACGCCTTTATGCACATCCTGGAAAACCTTTGCATCTCTTCGGAGGAGGCCACCCCATGTTCATGGGGATGTCTGTCCTTCTTGGAATAGATATGTTTGATTCGGCATCATACGTTAAATATGCCAGGGATGACAGAGTCCTGATGAGTGATGGCTCCAGGGACCTTAGTAAGATTTCTCTGCTTCCGTGGTGGAGTCCTCTGTACGGGAAGTTCACAGTGAAAGAGCTGTCGGATCTTCCAAAAGAGGAAAGAATCCATGAGCTGTCCATTCATAACCTGGGTGCAATATTCAACGAACTTAACGAAATCAGAGAAAGAATACATGAACAGACGCTCTGGCAGTATGTGGAAGGTCGGTCCAGGAGCCATCCGGCTCTGTACAGGGCATTCAGAAGGATACTTGAGTATGGGGATGTTCTGGAGCCTTATGAAGACCTCTCCAAGAAATCACCTTTTTTCTTCTTTGATGAACTCTCCAGAAATCACCCGGCTATTATAAGGCTGAGAAAATTTTCCGATATGGCTGTAAGAAACCTGGAAAACCAGATGAAATTTCTGGATCAGGGTGACTGGCATCCAGGAAGACAGCATTCTCCTGAATTCCTTCAGTCATATTCCATATCAGATAATGCTTACTTCCACAGGTGGCATGACATACCTGTTCCAGTGGAGCTCGAGGAGACATTTCCTGTAGAACAGCTTGTCACAACAGGAGTGTTTGAAGGTCAGTCAGCTGGTGAATCAGAAGAAAATGATGATGCATCCGACCCGGTTGATCGCTCTACAGGGGGGAGGGACCCGTATCTTGAGAAAGCCAGAATGATATTCAGATACCAGTTTGGCGTGGAAGACCCATCAGATATGTTTCCGGATCAGTGCCAGGTAACCCACAGCAGAAAAACAGGAAGAATTCGCGGAGTATTCCTTGATGGCACCCTGCTGGGAACTGTAAGGGCACATGACGGTTTCTTCACACTATCAATCAATGGGGCAGAGCGCATGATGAATATAACAGACAGGCACAGAATTTCTGTAACAGAGGAAAGTGCTGAATTCAACAGAAAGGGGTTAAATGTCTTTTTCAAATTTATCACATCTGCAGACCCTGGCATTATTCCTGGAAATGAGGTACTTGTAACTGATCCTTCAGGAGAACTCATTGCTGTGGGCAGAGCAAATGTTCCTGGCAGAGAGATGAGGTCATACAGCAGAGGAGTGGCTGTCAGGGTAAGGGCAGGAAAGGATGCATCATGACGGTTTCATTTCTTTTCTTCTATGCTCCCTTATATATTTGTCAATTGTTGTGAGGAACATGGCAAAAACCATTAGTGTGGCACCAGCAATCACAATTCTGGATAACACCTCATGCGCCAGTAAAACTGAAGATAGTGCTGCAAATATTGGTTCGCCCACAAATATGATCCCTGCCGCAGAGGCATCAACGTAAATCAGGGCAACAGTGCTTACATAATAGCCGAAAACGCTCCCAACCAGAGCAGTAAAAAGGGCTGCCAGTACAACATCAGTGTTAATTGAGCCCAAACCGCCCGGGGATAACGGTATGGTCAGGGCCGAAAAAACTGTTACAAAGGCAAGTTGATAAAAAGTGAATGCTGAGGAGTCCAGACGGCTTGAATGTTTTGATACATAGACGATCTGTATGGCGTAAGCAACACCACATACCAGTGTAAGAACGTTTCCGAAGAGAGTTGTTCCATGTGTTCCGGATGAAATAGACATCAGAATAAGGCCGGAAAATGCAATGACAGATGCAAGCAGATCTACCCTGGATATGCGGCTTCTCAGATATACGTAGGAAAGAACTGGCAGGATTATCACGTACACTCCGGTTATGACTCCGGAGGCAGCTGCTGATGTATAATCCAGACCAACAGTCTGGAAGTAATATCCCAGGAATAAAAGGAAGCCTGCAATCAGTCCATGCAATATGGTATTGCGGCTCAGATTTTTCCTTCCTCTTCTAAGAAAAAGCCCCATAACAGCCGACGCAATGAGAAATCTCAGGGCAAGAAAAGTGTCCGGCGAGGAGTACTGGAGGGCAAATTTGACCACAGGAAAGGTAACACCCCAGAAGAAAGTGACAAGGAGAAGCATTCCCATGTAGACTAAACGTTTCTCCATGGGATCAGTTTCCTCTGAGGAAGGATAAGGCAATGGATGGATTTTTGAGGAATAGCTGAAGGGCCAGCTTTGAAGGATAGTCTATATCTCCTTTGGAATTAATTATATCAATGGATCTATCTGATGAGATAGATCTGTAGAGCCTTGAAAGGTATCTGTCATTCAGGGCAGCATAGAATTTCTGTATCATTCCGTCTATGCGAAGTTCCCTTCCGATTTCGGATTTCCAGTACTTTTCATATCGCTGCAGGAATCTCTGATCAAGCCTGTCAGATTCAAAACCCTCAGAAATAGCCCTTGCAGCCCAGTATGCCGAAACTATTCCCGTATATATGCCTCCGCCAGTCAGTGGCTTAACTATTCCACCGGCATCACCGACAAGAAGGCTTCTGTTGCCGCTGGTTCTGTGCATGTAGCTGATTGGAATAGGGCCCCCTGTTATTGCAAGAATCTTGGGTTCAGGGTTAAACTGTCTGATCATTTTCAGAAAATAGGGAAGTGCACCTTTTCCTATGGAGCCCAATCCGATTCTTGTTATATTTCCTGTTGGTACTGCCCATCCAAAGAATCCATTGGAAAAATCCCTTCCAAGAAATACGGACACACTGTCCTGATCATCCATGGTGAATGAGGCATCAACCTGATAAGTAGATACTACTCTGGATGGCCTGTGTCCATAAAGCGATTTCCGCACTATACTGTTGGCTCCATCTGCCCCTATGACTATCCTCGCTCTCTCTGAAATCAGTTCCCCGGATTCCCTGAATTCAACCTCAGCATATCCGTCATTTACTCTTACAGATCTGACTCTGGATCCAAGGCGCAAATCAGCACCGGATCCGATGGCCATTCCGGAGACGTCCTTATCAAAGGAGTCTCTGTAAATTACAATGGTCTTCTCCTGTTTGCCTATCTTTATAGTTCTGTTTCCGGGAAATACAATGTTGGCACCACTGACTGTATTTGCGATTGATCTGCTTCTCACATACCTGAAAACCCTTTCAGTCACTACGCCCGTACACTCAACTGGCCTGCCCACCTCCTCATGCTCTTCAAGATTAAGGACGTCATAACCCTGCTTTGAAAGCAGGTGAGACAGGTAAGACCCTGCAGGGCCGGCACCCACAATTATTGCATCCCTCAATGCATGTGCATCGCTGTCAGAATATAATCTTTATAGTTAGCTATCACCCTATCCGAATTAACTGAAATTTTCCGGAAATTGTGGTTGTCATTTCCCGTCTTTGTCATCCGCAGAGAATTCTATGCCCTGATACCCTGACAATCACATGTAAGGTGGAAGAAGAGCCTTTTCAATACTTTTTTTTATCTCAAACAAAAAAGGCACTAACTTCAAAATCACTTCATAATGAATAAAATGATATGGATACCCATTATCCAGAGACCCAATTTCAACCTCATTCATTTTTAAGTGGAATGAAACAACAGATAGTTAAAAACTTTTAACAAAATCAGTAATATGGGTTATGAAATTGAATACACACCACTCTGACGGCACATACAGAAAATATCAATCTATAAACTGCATTCTTTTGGATCTCGATGGAACCCTGATTGATAGTGAGGGAATATCATTTCAGTGCACAGACACGGCTTTCAGACAGGTAATGGGAAGAGGCATAACCCCGGAAGAGAGGGACATTTTTATGGGCAGGCCAGTATCAATCCTTCTATCTGATATGTTCGGAACCAGGGGTGAAGAGATTGCCGCCATCGGGAAGTCCCTCTACATGAAAAAGATTCCAGGTCTTAACCTATATGACGGCATAATGGATGTGCTCCTGGAATTGAAAAAGATGGGTCTGAAGATGGGAATAGTGACTTCAAGCCGCAGGGAACCGGTAAATGAGATTATGAAGTCACTGAAAATTGAAAACCTCTTCAGTACAGTTGTCACTCAGGAATCCACTGAGAGGCACAAGCCGCAGCCTGATCCAGTTTTCAAGGCTCTGGAGGAGACAGGCACTCTGCCTAAGAATGCAATATTCATCGGGGACCAGCCATGGGACATGCAATCAGGGAATGCAGCAGGGGTCAGATCCTACGGTGCCTCATGGGGACCTGGGCGAGAATCGTTGCTGAGGAGCTCCGGCGCAATCTCAGTGCTGAGGAAACCCTCTTCAATTCTCAGGATCATCAGGGGATATCCCCAGCAACTTGACG
>JAMCPQ010000027.1:0-3993 GCA_023379825.1 Thermoplasmatota archaeon
TCATGATATTCCCTTTCCTTACAGAACTCGGAGACGAAATAGATTCAGTTGGAACACCGTGCTCAGATGCAGGAGGAGGGGCACTGAAACTCATTGCTTCACCATTGATAGGGGAAGTCATAAAAAACAGTAATCGCAGATTGAGCCTAAGGCTTTCAGACTGGGATTGTATATCGATTGAATATGGAGACGTGAAAAATTTCGTTAAACTTGCTGATAGAATTTAATAAATCTGCAACTGGATTAAGTGATTGCAATTGGCATACTGCTGGAACTGTGAGAAGAAAATTGAAGGCGAATCCTGCCTGATGGGCGGTCATGAGTACGATCTTCCATGTGCTAACGAAAGAATAGACAGAGCCAAGGAACTGCTTAACAGAATTATGCCAAATTTCCCTGGTTTTAACGGCTTCGGGCTTGGATTCGAGAATCCAGAGTTCTTCTGGTACATTTTCATCGAAAATCGTGACCTGATTGAACCTTTAAGGGGCGAGTTTTCTGCTGCGGAAATTGGAATGAGCCTCTATCCTATAATCTCTGATTTCATAAGGCCAAAGGCACCATTAAAGAACAATCCTGAACAGAACTTCATAATTCAGGGAGGAATTTCTATAGGTAATGTACCCTTTGATACCAGCGGAACCCTGGGATGCATAGTGAAACAATATGACAGAAAGTACATAGTTTCAACAAGCTCCGTACTGGGGCCGCCCGGTTCAAAGATACATGATGAAATTTCTCAACCGTCACCGGAAGACAACAACAGAAAACTGAATATTATCGGTAAGCTGGACAGCGCTATAAGACCTAATGGAATAAGCAGAAATTATGTTGATGCTGCTCTGGCGCAGGTATATGGTCACATCAACTGCACTGCCAGAATAAAGGACATTGGCAGACCTACAGGATTCAGGAAAGCAACAATTGGTATGAACGTAAGGAAAACTGGAAAGGTGTCAGGATATACAGAGGGGAGAGTAATTGCTACGGATGTTTCGTTTCTGATATACAGGGAACCAAACCTTATACTCATGGTTGACCAGTTCCTTGTTGCTTCCAGCGAGGCCGAATTCTGTTCCTATGGTGATGAGGGTTCTTTCATCATTGACGGAAGAAACAACTTCATAGGAATACTAGTTCAGTCCTACAAGGGAATGGCTCTTTGCTGTGATGGAGAATCTGCTTTTGAGAGACTTGGAATCTCAGATCCAAACTGCTTTGATGATCTGCCAGTTGAGGACTGAGAACTTGGCTGTAACATCCCAATACTCAGGTGTTATGAGATGCACCCTTGCTTATGAGGTCAAATCTCCTGCCCTCAAGCTCTCTGGAAGAAGTGACAGCCGTTTCCCTGTCATTACATACTTCGGACCCAGCAAGCTTATTTTCACATATGTCATGGAAAAACAGGTCAAATCCAGAGAAGGCTCAATAATGCTCAACAAGGCAAACATACAAAAAGAAGGGACAAACTACCTGATCAATTCATCTGATGAGGAATTCCGGAGATATTTCGATCTCGGGTTCATATTTGCCATTGATTCGGCAGTACTTGAGGTCCAGTACTTCAAAAGGGGCCTTCTGTTCCAGCAGATACTCTTCAGAAAAAAGGACATGGCAGATATGTCTGATTTTATAATGAAGATGATGAAGTTTGATTTTGCAGAAATATTCCCGCATTCTTTTGCTGGGTTCGCCTTAGCCCACAACGAGATCCCCGGAATAAATGAGGAGCATCATCTCAAGAGGTATCAGCTCATAATTCCTCCAGAGTATCCTGAGAAGTTTGAAAGCCTTCCCATAGGCCTGGAAGCTTTTCTGAAATACAACTCCACTGACGGAATACCGAAGATATCCATTTATCCGGAGTACAACCATAAACTGGAAAATTCTCAAAATTACAGGAGTCTGCTCGATGATGAACTTAAGAATAACAGCATAGTAAAGAACCTCAACCTTTCCATTATGGAAAACCGGATTCCCATAATCATGACAAAATATACAGTATCAAAAATGGGCATTCTCGCGGACTTTCTCGTTCCATCTGATTTTACCGGAACGCTCAACAGAACCCTCAGGCCATTTCTGGAATGTGAATCTGACAGATCCATCACAGTCTCCCTTATCGAAGGATATGATGAATTAAAACCTTCCATCAGAAGAGATTAGAACTATTTACTGCAGTCAGAATTTATCATAGTATATTCCAGATTAAGAAGACACAATTGTATTCCTGTTTATAATTTGAAGATATCAAAGGAATATTGCCCCTAAAGTAATGGTCCTCATGATGCTCACATCTAATTATATATAAGATAAGGAAATGTTTATGTGACCTTAACAGAAGAAGGAACTTGTTGTCCGAGGTGCTATTTTGGGAGAATATGAAAAGAATCTTAGTGAGCTGGCACTCAGAGTTATGGAATTCAGCGAAAGTCACCCAGAGAAGATTCTGGGCCCTCATCCCATTGGAGCAGGCTCTTATATTGTCAGGGCTTATCTCCCAAGGGCAAAGGAGGCATGGATCGAGGATAACCTTGGTAAAATTATCAGTAAAATGGAGAATACCATAAATGATCCACTTTTTGAATGCACACTTGACTATGAGTATGTTTCTCAACCTTATCTGATATGTTTCAGAGATTCTACAGGATATCTGGAACGCAGATATGATCCCTACTTCTTTAAGCCAAAAACAGGGGATTTTGAGATATACCTCTTCAAAAAAGGTGAACTACAGGAGGCATGGGAGACATTCGGAGCGCATATGGAATCAAGAGATGGAATAGAAGGTACAAGATTCACTGTCTGGGCCCCCAACGCATCCTCTATTTCAGTTATTGGTAATTTCAACCACTGGATTCATGGTGCTCATCCCATGACAAACCTTAAGGATTCTGGAGTCTGGGAGATATTCATTCCGGGAGTCCACGAAGATGAAGTATATAAGTATGCCATCAGAAGTTCCCTGGATTCCTTGGTGAGGGAAAAGACCGATCCCTTCGCGTTCAGGACGGAACTTCGTCCAAACACCGGCTCCATTGTGACAACACTTGAATACAGATGGAAACATAAAAGCATAAGGAAAAGAACAGCGAAGGACGGGAAATACAGTACCCCAATGTCTGTGTATGAGGTTCATGCCGGATCCTGGAGGAAATCATCTGACGGAAGCAGGATTTTCCCTGATTTCAGAGAACTTGCCGAAAAGCTAATCCCATATGTCAAGGAGATGGGCTTCACACACATTGAGTTTCTTCCCCTGATGGAACACCCCTTTGATGGTTCATGGGGGTATCAGACCGTAAACTACTATTCTCCCACCTCAAGATACGGGAAGCCTGAGGATCTTATGTTTTTCATTGACACGTGCCACAGGGAGGGCATTGGTGTGATACTTGACTGGGTTCCAGCCCATTTCCCGGATGATGATTACGGGTTATCCCTGTTCGATGGCACTCACCTGTTTGATCATGCTGATCCGAGGCTGGGTTTTCATCCTGACTGGGGAACCAGGATATTCAATTATGCAAGAAATGAGGTCAGGAACTTTCTCATTTCATCTGCATTATTCTGGCTGGAGAAGTACCATGCAGACGGAATCAGGATAGACGCCGTATCTTCCATGCTTTACCTTGACTATTCCCGGAAAGAGGGGGAATGGATACCCAACAGGTATGGAGGAAGGGAGAACCTTGACGCTATAGAGTTTATCAAAAACCTCAACGACACGATCCACCGGAGAACACCGGATTCAATAACTGTGGCAGAGGAATCCACTGCCTGGGGAGGAGTAACCAGACCCACTTCAGAAGGAGGGCTGGGATTTGACTTTAAATGGAATATGGGCTGGATGCACGATACACTTTACTATTTCTCAAAGGATCCAATTTACAGGAAATACGAGCATGGGATACTTCCGTTCACTATATGGTACGCATTCAGCGAGAGATATATACTGCCATTCTCACATGATGAAGTGGTTCATATGAA
>JAMCPQ010000027.1:4581-19347 GCA_023379825.1 Thermoplasmatota archaeon
AGAAGGAGCGATATAGTAATTGAGGAGGTTATGCCCTCCGTCGATGATGGAAAATTTCCGGCAAAATCCACAGAAGGATCAGTCTTGAAAGTTTCTGCACGCATATACAGAAGCGGTTCCTCCAGGATCAGAGCCAGAGTCGCATTCAAGCATTCATCGGAGAGAAAATGGGAATACGGCCCTCTCGCCATGCTGGATAATGACCTCTGGTCCGGCAGGATGAGCACAAGAAAGACTGGATATTATAAATTCAGAATTCAGGCCTGGGATGATGATTTCGGAACCTGGAGAGATGGAATCCTGAAATGGGCCAATGCCGGTGAGGACATAAGACAGGATCAGCTTTCAGGCGTGCAGATGCTGAAACAATATCTGAGGAACGCAACGGGAAATAACCGGGCGAAACTTTCCAGCCTGATAAAATCCATAGAGTCAGCAAGCCCATCTTCACTGAAAGATATACTCACAGATTCAGACAACATAGAGGCAATATACCTCTGCCAGAGCAGACATGGCCTGGTTTCAAGCAAAACATATTCCGTTCTTTCTGAGAGGAAAGCAGCCTCATTCTCTTCATGGTATGAGCTGTTTCCCCGATCACAGGGTAAACCTGGAGGAGCACCCGGAACTTTCAAGGACGTTGAGAGACGGATTCCAGACATCAAGGAAATGGGATTTGATGTGATTTACCTGACACCCATACATCCCATAGGTAAGACAAACAGGAGAGGGAAAGACGGGTCCCCTAAAGCAAAGAAATCAGATCCTGGTAGCCCATGGGCAATAGGAAGTGAACAGGGAGGACATAAGGACATTGATCCTTCCCTCGGTACTGTTGATGATTTCAGGCATCTCGTTGAGGAAGCCAAGAAAAATGGCTTGGAGATAGCCCTTGATATAGCAATCCAGTGCTCTCCGGACCATCCGTATGTCAGGGAACATCCTGAATGGTTCTACAGAAGGCCGGACGGGAGCATTAGATACGCAGAGAATCCGCCAAAGAAATATTACGATATCTATCCTCTGAAATTTGATGGCCCGCACAGAAAGGCACTATATGAGGAGATGAGGTCCATCTTTCTAACCTGGGCAGAGAGAGGTGTGAGGATATTCAGAGTTGATAACCCACACACAAAGCCATTCGAATTCTGGGAATGGCTTATTAAGGAGGTGAGAAAGTCATATCCTGACTCTATTTTCCTTGCGGAGGCATTCACCAGACCGAGCGTCATGTACAGGCTTTCAAAAATAGGTTTTAGCAGCTCATACACCTACTTCACATGGAGAAATTATGATTTTGAGATCAAGGAGTATTTCACAGAGATTTCCAGCAACCCTGTTGTGGCCCATTTCAGGCCCATGCTGTTTCCAAGCACGCCGGATATACTTCCTCCTGTGCTGCAGACTGGAGGAAGGGCAGCATTCAAGATGAGAGCTGTTCTGGCGGCAACTTTATCCCCGCTGTGGGGAATATATAGTGGTTTTGAGCTCTGCGAGAACGAGGCAATAGAGGGAAAGGAGGAATATCTGAACTCTGAAAAGTATGAGATAAAGAACCGGGACTGGTTTGCTCCTGGAAATATCAGGAAGTTCATTTCCACACTGAACAGAATCAGAAAGGAGAACCCATCACTTCAGGAGATCGGAAACCTTGAATTCCATGGAACTAACAACCCTAACATAATTTTTTATACACGTAAATCCATTAAAACGGGAGAGACGCTTATGATTGCAGTTAACATAAACCCATTCGAGACTCATCAGGCCAATGTGGAAGTGCCACTTGAAAAGGTAGGCATATGCAATGACCTCCCATACAGAGTCACTGACCTGCTGACAGGGGCAACCTATACCTGGCAGGGTGAAAGCAACTATGTCCGGCTGATCCCTGATGAGAGGCCCGCACACATCTTCAGAATCGGTGATTGAAATATCGGATGAACAGGAACCTCTATGGTACAGAGATGCAGTATTCTATGAGGTCCATGTAAAGACATTCTTCGACTCCAACAACGACGGAATAGGAGATTTTCCAGGCATAACAATGAAGCTTGACTACCTTAAAGACCTCGGGGTAACCTGCATATGGCTTCTCCCTTTCTATAAATCACCGTTGCGTGATGATGGTTATGATATTTCGGATTACTATTCAATCCTGCCCGAATACGGAACGCTTTCCGATTTCAAAGTATTTCTGCAGGAGGCTCATGCAAGGGGGATACGTGTTATTGCTGACCTCGTCCTGAATCATGTCTCGGACCAGAATGCATGGTTCCAGGAAGCCATAAGGAACCCGCAGTCCCCAAAAAAGGACTGGTTCGTATGGAGTGATACTGAGGACAGATACAGGGGAGTCAGGATAATTTTTACCGATACTGAAACTTCAAACTGGGCATGGGAACCGCATGTGAAGCAGTATTACTGGCACCGGTTCTACAGCCATCAGCCAGACCTGAATTACGACAACCCGGAGGTCAGGGAGGAGATCAAGAATGTCATACGATTCTGGTGCAGGCTTGGCATTGATGGATTCAGATGCGATGCTGTACCCTATCTCTTTGAGAGGGAGGGGACAAACTGTGAAAACCTGCCAGAAACCCATGCCTATTTCAAGGAGATAAGAAAACTCATGGATACAGAGTTTCCAGGCTCCATATTGCTGGCAGAGGCCAATCAGTGGCCAAGTGAGGCAAAGAAGTACTTCGGGGACGAGGACGAATTCCATATGGCTTTTAATTTTCCTCTGATGCCCAGGATATTCATATCACTGGCAAGGGAAAATGTTCTGCCGATTATCAATATAATAAAGGAGACGCTCCCAATTCCACCCACCTGTGACTGGGGCATCTTCCTGAGAAACCATGATGAGCTTACCCTTGAGATGGTCTCAGATGAGGACAGGGATTTCATGTACAGTGAATATGCCAAGATCCCCAAGATGAGGCTGAACCTTGGAATCAGAAGGAGACTTGCTCCGCTTGTTGACAACGATCGTGCCAGCCTTGAGCTACTTTATGCCCTCATCTTTGCCATACCTGGTTCACCAATTATATACTATGGTGATGAAATAGGGATGGGAGACAACATATACCTTGGAGACAGAAACGGTGTAAGGACACCCATGCAGTGGTCATATGACAGGAACGCAGGTTTTTCCAAAGCAGATAGCGAGGCCCTCTATGCTCCAGTTATCATCAACCCGAACTTCCATTATGAAAGTGTGAATGTTGAGTCAGAATCAAGGCTCCCGACTTCCCTCCTTAACTGGATCAAGAAGATGATAAGGGTCAGAAGAAAATTCACAAAGGTACTTGGGCGTGGAGACATAAGATTTCTTGAGCACAACAACAGAAGGGTGCTTGCTTATATCAGGGAATACGAGGGAGAGAAGATGCTCTGTATATTCAACATATCAAGGAAACACACATTTGTTGAGCTTGATTTGAAGGAGTTTGCAGGGACAAGGCCCGTTGAAGCCATAACAGAGGCGGCATTTCCCTCCATAGGGGAACTCCCTTACTTCTTCACGCTACCTCCGAAATCATTCTTCTGGCTCTCCCTGCTCGATCCCTCACAGGTTAAGGGAGAATGGGAGCCATGAACATCGGGGACACCGAATTCATTGAGCGGAAGCTCCTTCCGGAACTTGCAAGGAGGATCCCGGCAACAAGGTGGTATGCTGAGAAGTCCGTGGCTGACCCTGATTTTTCAATCTTTGACATGCTGGTTATTGAGGAGTGCGGGACCGTATACCTTTTGATTGAGGTCAGGACAGAGGGTTTCAGGAAGAACATCTATTCGGTGCCTGTTCTTATGGGAGTTGAGCCAAAGACACCAAATCCTCTGGAGATGGAGATATTTGCCATGGGTCAGAGCATCATGGTTTCTGATGCACTTTATTCAGAGACTTACTGGGATTCGTTCCGCAATTTTCTCCTTACTGGCAAAAGGCTTGAAACCATGCACGGTTCAGTAATATTTGAACTGGAAAACATGGGGGAGAAACACCTTCATCCAACAGTCAGAACCGTGAGGGTAATTTCTTCAGAACAGAGCAACAGCTCTGTTGTCATTAATGATGACATGATTTTCAAGCATGTGAGGAAAATCGTTCCTGGAAACAACCCCGACTATGATGTCCCATCATACCTTTGGTCCAATACAAATTTCAGGAACACTCCAAAACCTGTGGGAAAAGTGACTTACCTCAGGGATGGTGTCACATATCATCTGGGTTCCCTTACCCTTTTCCTGAGGTCATCGAAGGAATGCTGGACATATTTCAGCGATCTCATTTCCTCAGTCCTTAGCAATATTACTGGAGAGGAGGCACCTGATAAGGTCCTGGAACTCCTGAAGGGGTGCAGAAGAATAGGTCAGATAACCTCAGAACTTCACACTGCACTTTCACAGGATAGTAATCTTCCTGACTTTGGCCCCTCTAAAATTGTACCCTCAGACGTTTTTGACTGGAAGAGTGAATACAACTCCCTGGTGAAGCAGTTCTTCATGGCCTGGGATCATATGCCACCAAACGATGTCAAGGAAAAATTTGACAGGTTTGTCAGGAGGGAAGGTTTCAGAGAATCACTTGAAACAATTGCTGAAAACATTGATCTGTTGAAGGATGGGACAAGGTACAAGATAAGGGTCCATGGGGATTACCACCTGGGCCAGGTACTGTGGACAGGAGAGGATTTCATGATTATTGATTTTGAAGGAGAACCAATAAGGACACTGCAGTACAGAAACTCAAAATTCTGCCCCCTGAAGGATCTGGCAGGGATGCTCCGGTCATTCGATTATGCAGTGAAAAACAGTCTTCTCTCAGCGCCATCAACAGATGTTGTAGAGAAGTTCGCTGCGAGGCTTCAGGAGGAGATGAGAAACGAATTCCTCGGAAGCTACCTTCAGAGCAATGATTCCACATTGCCTATCCTGCCTTCCTACCCTGAGGAATTCAGAAAAGTTCTGATGTTTTATGAAGCGGAAAAGGCCATCTATGAATGCCTGTATGAGATGGGAAGCAGACCTGCTTTTCTATCCATCCCTCTTGGAAAACTTATGGAACTGGCCGGAGAACAGCAAGAATAATAAGCACTCCCGGATATTGCCCCACACTTGATTGGTAGATTATCCATGGTAAGGCTCGGGACCCCATACCCTCAGGGTGCCACCTATGATGGCACCGGAGTTAACTTTGCAATTTATTCAGAACATGCCACTTCTGTTGACATTGACCTCTTCAGAAGGGCCGAAGATTCTACTCCCTACGAGGTCATAACCCTCAAGGAAAGAGACAATTTTGTCTGGCATGGATTTGTATCTGGTCTTGATCCAGGCAGCCTCTACGGCCTGAGGGTGGATGGGCCATACAAACCTGAGGAGGGCTTAAGGTTCAACCGCAACAAGCTGCTTATTGATCCATATGCAAAGGCAATAACAAGCAACATATCCTGGGACAACTCCCTTTTTGGCTATGATCTTGAACACCCTGATAAGGATCTTTCATTCAGCAAAACGGATGATGCCGGATTCATGCCGAAGTGCATAGTTGCATCACAGGGATACGACTGGAAAGGGGATCGCAATCCCCAGCTTCCATGGAACAGGACCATAATATACGAAACCCATGTAAAGGGTATAAGCAAGCTGAGGGAAGACATAGAACCTGAACACCGGGGAACCTACAGAGGGCTTGCCTCACCAAAAATGATCAGTTATCTCAAAGACCTTGGAATCACTGCTGTTGAGCTTCTTCCAGTGCACCACAAGGTTGAATCGAAGAATCTCATAGACAGGGGCCTGCACAATTACTGGGGATACGACACCATAGGATATTTTGCCCCGGATTCACGTTATTCCACCGTTGGCCTACCTGGATCACAGATAAACGAATTCAAGGACATGGTCCGGGCCCTTCATGAGAACAATATGGAGGTCATCCTGGACGTTGTTTACAACCACACCGGTGAGGGAAATCATTTGGGTCCCACACTTAGCTTCAGAGGAATAGATAATTCCACATATTACAGGCTTAGCATGGAAAACATGCGTTTCTACAATGATTTCACCGGAACCGGAAACAGCCTAGATGCAAGGCAGCCACAGGTCCTGCAGCTGATAATGGACAGCCTCAGGTACTGGGTACTCGAGATGCATGTGGATGGTTTCAGGTTCGATCTTGCCGCCACACTTGCCCGGCAGCTTCATGATGTGGATCAGCTGTCGGCGTTCTTCAACATTATCCATCAGGATCCTGTAATATCAAGGGTAAAACTCATCGCAGAGCCCTGGGATGTGGGACCCGGAGGTTATCAGGTAGGACAGTTCCCAACACTCTGGGCTGAATGGAACGGTAAATACAGGAACAGCATGAGGAGATACTGGAAGGAGAAAGGGACAGACATAGGGGAGTTTGCAACCAGGGTTTCCGGTTCTCCCGACCTTTATGAGACAAACGGAAGGAAACCCCACGCCAGCATAAACTACATAACATCCCATGACGGATTCACCATGTATGATCTGGTCTCCTACTCCCGGAAGCACAATGAGGCAAACCTTGAGGACAACAGGGACGGAATGGATGAAAATTATTCGGAGAACTTTGGTGTTGAGGGAGATACGGATGATCCGAAGATAATGCGTGAGAGGCTCAAAAGAATGAGGAGCCTCACAATTTCACTTCTCACTTCGCAGGGCGCCCCCATGCTGCTGGGCGGAGATGAGATATGCCGTACCCAGAAGGGAAACAACAATGCCTACTGCCAGGATAACGAAGTCAGCTGGTATAACTGGAACCTGAATGATTACAGAAGGGAAATGCTGGAATTCACAAAAAAAATGATCAGAATAAGGATGAAGTACCATGTCCTCAGGAGGAGAAACTTCTTCCATGGCAGGATCATGGCACAGAATGGTTCCATAAAGGATGTTGTATGGCTGGCTCCTGATGGCCATGAAATGACAATTGATGACTGGAAGAACAATACAAGCGCTGGTGCAATTGGTGTCCTTCTCTCCGGGCTTGGTATCGAGGATACGGGATATGATGAAAAGATACTGGAGGATGACCTTCTGCTACTGTTCAATCCAACTGATAAGGCCGTAGAATTCAGAGTGCCAACCTCCTGGAAGGGACAGGAGATACTCATCGATTCTGTTCCAGAGAATCTTAACCGTTACCCTATAGCCATGGACTGGAAGGTGATCACTCTGGAGCCAGGCTGCTCAGCCATTGTGAAGGAGAAGAAATATTAGAGATATACGAGAACACCTTTTTTCATAATTTTTCCCTCGGGGGAGTGTGCCAGGCAGCTGATTTCTCCTGCTGATGGCAGATCGTGGAGAATCTCCCTGACATCTTCACGGAATGGAACACTTACGTCAAGGAAATTAGCAGCAATTTTCAGTCCAGACCTGTAGGAAAGAATGATCGGTCTGACGTCATCACTAACTTCATAATCGGAGGTTTTACCGGACACGTATTTTTTCCTGAGGATTATGAGATTTTTATAGAGAGAACTGAACTCCCTCCTTCCCCTGGTTTTTGATTCTGCCCAGTTAATCTTAGACCTGAGAAATGATTCAGGATCATTGGGGTCCGGAATATCCTGCTGCCAGCCGAATGACTGAAATTCCTTTCTTCTCCCTTCGAGTATTGATTTTGCCGTTTTTCTGTCACTGGTGTCAACAAAGAACAGGAAAGGGTTTGTCTCACCTGTTTCCTCTCCCTGGAATATCATTGGAGTGAACGGGCTCAGCAGTGTCAGAGCTGCTGCCTGTTCTGCCGCTCTCTGACCTGCAAGTGTGATCAGTCTTTCCCCGAACGCCCTGTTTCCAATCTGGTCATGGTTCTGTGAACATACAACCAGCCGGGACCTGTCTGCACTGCCAAAAGGTGTCCCCCTTGTCTTCTTCAGGTGCCCGGACCACCTGCCATCATAATCAAAACCATTTCTCAGTGTTCTGCTGAGATCCTCAGGTTTTCCATAATCCATATAGTAGGATCTGTTCTCTCCTGTGAGCAGTGTGTGAACTGAATGATGAAAATCATCATTCCACTGGCCGGTAATCCCATATCCGCATTTTTTCTGGCACTCAGTGACCTTAAGATCATTCTGGTCAGTCTCTGCGATTGCCACTATATTTCTTCCAAGTTTCCTGGAAAGATCTTCCACCAGTGAACCAATATCTGCAAGGATGTGCCTGGGTGAGGTATCCATAATCCCATGTACAGCGTCCAGCCTCAGTCCATCAAAGCAGTAATCCTCAATCCAGTACCTCACATTTTCAAGAACATATTTTCTCACTGAATCTGAATACTGTCCATCAAGGTTGAAGCAGTTCCCCCACGGTGTTCTGTGCCACGGGGAATGGAATGGCCCGAATCTGTCAAGGTAATTTCCGATAAAGCCTGAATGATTGTAGACGACATCAAGAATCACTGAAATCCCTTTCTCATGAAAGTAAGACACGGTATTCCTGAGATCTTCTGGTGTTCCGTAACATGCTGCGGGTGAATAGATGTAAACTCCATCATATCCCCAGTTCCTTGTACCGAAGAACTGTGCCAGAGGCATTATTTCCACTGTATTGATGCCTGTATCTGTCAGATGTTCAGCAATCTTTCTGAGCCCTTCATAATTCCCCCCGGTACTGATGGTTCCAACATGGCATTCATATATCACCATTTCACGAAGATCCCTTCCCTTCCAATTTCTGTCGTCTGAACGGAACCTTCCAGTATCAATTACCTGGCTGAGCCCCTCTATTCCTGATGGCATGAAGCGACCGGCCGGATCAGGAAATGGTCCTTCACCATCAAGGATGAAACCGTAAAGGGAGTTAGTTCTGTCTCCTTCAACAGATACCTCCCAGAATTCCTCATTCTGCCTGCTCATTGGAACTTTCTCCCCTTCCAGAAAAAGATAGACATTTTCAGCCGAAGGTGCCCAGGCATGAAATATGGTCATCTCATCCATTATTGCCGGGCCAAAGCTGTAAATTCCCGATAATCGTGAATTGCTCATTCCGAAGGCATCCCCTCCTCAGTTTTCCCAAGCAGAATATCCATGGGGAAGCCTCCCATCAGTTCATGCAGATACATGATCTTTCCAGGTATTCTGACTTCCCTTCCGCTTATAAGGCTGTGATATAAACCTCCAAGGTCCCCGAAATCCAGCCTCATGTCATCCCAGAGCTGCTGGAAATCACCATGTTCATTCTGCAGAATCCCTCCAGTATGGAGAGGAATGATCACAATGATTGCATTCCCGCCATATCTTCTGGCATAGATCAGTGTGTCATCAGACCGCAGGCCTGATGGTATGACGGGGATATAGGACCCGAGTCTGAACAGGTCAGGCATGATCTTCCTGAGATTCAGCAATTTTTCTATTATATAGAGTTTAAGATATGGAAAATCAATATCGGCAAGGCTCTTAGAGAAAGAGTCCAGATCGTAATTATGTGGGAGCGAGGAGAGTTTTTCCATCAGGTTTTCATGATCTACCGGCCTCCTGTTGTCCGGATCGACGAAGCTGAAATCCCATCCCTCGGAACCTCTGTAAATATCCGGAAATCCAGGGACAGTGAGTTTTAGAACTGTCTGGCTAAGAGAGTTGAGGTATCCCGGTATTGATATGCTTCTCTGGAAGGATTCAATATCAGATAGAAACTGCTGGTTTCTGGCATTATCTAGAATTTCCGTAAGGAATGTCATGAAGTTCGATTCGTATTCGAGGTCAGGTTCGTACCATTCTGTAGTTCTCCCACCTTCCCTAATTATCTTTCTCAGATATTCATGGAGCCTCTGCACATATTCATCATCAGCAAAGCAGCCAGGGGGTGAGCCGGCCAGAACCTGGTATATCAGATATTCCTGATTCTCCACCGGACATCTTACCCCATGGTAAACCCTTAGGAAGCGCGAGTTCATCCTCATCCATCTTCTTACATAATAATTCCACAATTCCGGGTTGTCCTGAATGGCATTTATCCTTGCCCTGAGGTCCTCTCCGAACTTTGTGTCATGCGTTGATGTCAGATTCATGCTGTCTGGAATCTGTGACATCCTGATCTGTATGCTCTCATGAAACTCGTCAGGAGAGATGTAATCAACGTAGGGGTCATTTCCGACCTCATTCCTGGATATTAAGGGATTATGAACATAAAAAAGCCTGTCCTCTATGGATTTTGCATAGAATGCCGGCTCATATTGCTGCATCCTTATTCTTGGATCCTTTTCACCTATTGTGTCGTACTCAGTGAGGTATTTTCCAAATGCTTCAAAACAGGTTTCCCTGGGTCCCAGATGCAGGGCCGATCTTCTAAGTGTTGATCTTATGACATCCATGTCCCTCTCCCACTGCCTTCCCTTCCTGAGATATGTTCTGTAAACAGGCATCTGTATGATGTATTCCCTTATGGTACGGAACAGAGACTTGAAAGTAATGTCGTGCCCATAATCTCTCATCTTTATGTCCGCATAGATCTGGGAAGTTATATTGATAAGGTCACCGTAAAGCTCTCGGTCAAGTATCCCCTCCTTTGATTCCCTCACAATCTCATCCGGACTCCGGGCAGTGCTCACAAGGGAACCGTATATTTTGTTCATTGCAACAGAGTCTTCCCTGTCTGACTGAAGCGCATTGCACAGGAAAAGGAAGTCATAGCCTGTTGTACCTTCAATGGGCCACTTCTGGTTTATTGGCTCCTTATATGACAGGACTTTTTCCACTATAACAATAAGGTCAGGGAATCTCCTGCGCAGTTCCATCAGATAACGATACGGGTCATATATGCCGTCTATGTGGTCAAGCCGGACACCATCAATAAGGCCTTCCCCTATGAGATCATACAGCTTTCCTGAAATGAAGTGTATATTTTCTGTATTCATCGAGTTGATGGTTATCAGGCCATTCACATTGAAAAAGCGTCTGTAGTTAATCTCATGATTCGTGCTTCTCCAGTTTCTGAGGATGTAATTCTGGGAATCAAGGATCTCCCTTTTCAGGTCATAGTTCAGTTCAACCTCAGTCTCCGCTTCACTGGAAGGTAACTCATCCGGGGAATTGACTGCACCGCCCTTCAATATCTCTTCGATTAGCCTTGCTGACTGCTCAGAAACAGGGAGAGTATTGTCGTAGTATCTTATCTTGTATTTTGTTCCACTTTTAACCACCCTTATCTTCCCTATTTCCCTGTCATAATCGTCGGCAAGTATAGGACAGACTATCTTTCCTCTGAAAAACGGGCTGTCCCAGTCTATGTCAAAAAGATTGCTGTATTGTGAGGATCTTCCCTTTTCAAGAATGTCATAAAGATATATGTTCTCAGTGGAGAAGGCCATGTGGTTCGGAACAAAATCCTGAATCCACCCTATTCCGTTCTCATCAAGTTTCTTTCGCAGTTTCCTGAACCCTTCCTCGCCACCAAGTTCAGGATTTATTTTATCTGGAGAGACCACATCATAACCATGAGTGCTCCTGCTGACCGCTTTCATAATGGGAGAAGCATAGACATGGCTGATGCCCAGACTGGAAAGATATGGTATTGTCTTTTCCGCATCACTGAATGTGAATTTTTCTGAAAACTGGAATCTGTATGTTGCCGATGGTATCTTCAAATTTGTCCTTTCTTTAATGGTATCCCGTATTTATCTCTTGGCAATAGGAATCAGCAGTGCTCCTGACCCCCAAATATGGAAAACAAATTAAATTTGCACCCAATCAGGGAAAGTGTCTTCTGAAGCTGATCCGGCAATACTTGTGGAGAACCTTATTAAGTCCTATGATGGCAGGAAAAATGCTGTGGATGGCCTGAGCTTCAGGGTTGACAGGGGAGAAATATATGGCCTTCTTGGAAAGAATGGTGCGGGTAAAAGCACAACAATCAAGGTTCTGACAACACTAGTCCCGCCAACCTCAGGTAAGGTCTCGATATCAGGAATTGACGTGGTGAAAAGGCCCAACCTCATCAGGAAGATAATAGGTGTTGTACAGCAGGAGGAGGCCTTTGACTTCACCACAGTTGAGCAGAATTTCCGGATATACGGGATGCTATGGGAGGTACCAAGAGAGACGGTGAAAGCAAGAACCGAAGAACTTATTGAACTCTTCAATCTTTCAGAGGTAAGGCGGAAGAGAGTGTTTGAGCTCTCCGGGGGACAGAAAAAAAGGCTGCAGGTTGCAAGGGAGTTCATACATGACATGGAAGTTCTGTTCCTGGATGAGCCTACAGTGGGAATGGATCCAATAATGAGAAGGTCTGTGCTGGATTTCATCTCTGATAAGGCAAAACAGGGCCTGACTATACTATTTACCACACAGATTCTGGAGGAGGCAGACTACATCTGCAGGCGAGTTGGTATAATTGACCGCGGCAAGCTTGTTGCAGAAGGAAGTTCTGATGAACTCAAAAACAGATATGGCTCTTCCAAGAAGCTCTCTGTGAAGACCTCCAGAGACCTTACCAGTAATGAAATGGATGAATTCAGGGGTCTGATGAATTCCATTGATGGAATAGATGACTTCAATGTGGGGCACAACGAGATATGGGCAATGGGCAAACAGATGAACAGGGCAATGAATGAAATAATGCGAAAGATGGCATCCCTGTCCATAGATGTGGAACAGGTGAATATGGACACACCTTCCCTGGACGACGTCTTTCTTGATGTGGTGAAAAGATGAGAATTCCGGCATTCATCAGGCTTACAATAAGAAATGTAAGGGTCAACACTGACCCGGGAACAATGCTTTTCATGCTGGGTCTGCCGGCTTTGTACCTGGTTGTCCTTGGAATTATGTTTCAGGGAATAATACCATCCATTGATATACACAATTCCTCCATCTCCTATACAAAATTCCTTGCGCCGGGGATAGTGGGTATGCAGGCCTTCACCGCTGGAAATATCGGGGGAGGAATGCTGTGGTCTGACAGGAGATGGGGGATGTTCGAACAGTTGCTTGTCGGCCCCTTCAGGAGATCAGAGTACCTGCTTGGAATAATGGTGGTATCCATAATATTCTCGCTTGGAGGAAGCGCCATAATGATCGCTCTTGCAATATCCATATCCGGATCGTTTGCTTTCTCAGCAGTCTCCGTTGGATATCTCATATTGATTCTGGTTGCCGGGACAATCTTCTTCTCATGCCTGTTCCTCATAATCTCAATACTGGTCAGGACAATGCAGGCCTACAACACTATAACCATATTTCTATTCTTCACACTTGACTTTGCCAGCACTGCGTTCTATCCACTGACCTCAGAGACACCGTTTGCACTCAGGGCTGTTTCTGATATCAATCCCCTGAGTTATGTTGCCAATGTTGTCAGGGACGCGATGGTATATGGAATATCAACACAGACAGGATACCAGACCCTGATTGTCCTTCTCCTAATGTTCGTGTTTTTTGGGATATCACTGTATCTTTACAGAAATGTCCAGACTGGGCTTTGAAACACAATACACGCAGACAAGTTTGTTAGAGGTTACGCCGCTGGTCGGATTCGAACCGACGACCGCTCGGTTAACAGCCGAGTGCTCTACCAGCTAAGCTACAACGGCAGGCTGAGAGTGGAGAGTCCAACAATTATCTTAAGATTTTCGCTCTCCCAACATTATGTTGGGTTCTGTAGAGAGTCATAGTAAGCCGGGCATGCCTGAATTGGTCCGGATGTCCTGGCAGGGTCCCCCTGTTTCTTCTCTGTCCCGCACCCCTTCAGCATCGATAGTTCAGGATACCGTTGCTCCCTTCCGGTCCTGGCGGGATTTCCTGGCAAACCAGAGGCTGGGATTCCTTCGATTCCCAACCCATGGACCTACGATCCAAAGGGACAGAACTTCATTGCCTCCACAGGGCCTGACAGAAGTCCGGTTGGCCGCTCCAGGCTGTCGCCCCCGCATATAGACTTCGGGTAACAGAGAGTGCCTGACTCCCCGGCCTAGCCCGGCTCTTTGAAATGAATAACTTAGTATAAAACGTTTGGTGAGTTTTCATCACAGGGATGAATTCCATGGAAAGGCATTTTACTCCTTGAAGCATGGGAAAATGTGGAAAATGTTCCAGAGAATGTTGTGTTTGAGGTTTTCAGAGAACTTTTCCCTGGATCGGAGGAAACAGATATTAGAATGTTCTCCAGGGGTTGGAACAGTATTCTTTATTCTATTAATGGGCAGTACATTGTGAAATTTTCCCGCGATGAATATGCATCAGATGATATGAAAAGAGATATAGAAATCACAGGGAAAATAAGGCCATATCTCGAAGGGATCAGAATTCCTGATTACATCTATCATACCTACAGAAATGGGCTTCTAGTTGGAATTTATAAAATGATAGAGGGAACGCCACTCATCCAGTCAGATCCACTTTCATATGGAAATGATAGCATTTTCAATTCTCTAAAAAGAGCTGAGAGGGAATCACTGGCTTCATCACTCAGCGGAACACTTCGACAGATAAACAGGGTTCCTGTTGAGATCCTATATGAATATGGAAAGGCAGGGCCCAAGAAATGGGCTGACAGATTCAAGAAAACGATCGAGAACTACGAAAAAGTCTGTCTACCATATTTTCCTGAGGATACACGTGAAAAGGTGTCTTCCCTGCTGGAGGATACCATGAAACAGATCCTGTTGGCTTCATTTTCAGAAGTCCCCATTCATGGGGATTTTGGCGGGTGGAATATATTGTATTCAATGGACAGAGGAAAGATTTCCGGAATACTTGACTGGGGAGGAATGGTTTTTGGTGATCC